>CALGGQ010000183.1 GCA_937915775.1 uncultured Clostridia bacterium
CATTCTTGCAACGGATAAAGTGCTGATGATTGCAAGGGATACTGCTGAAATTGCACAGTCGTTAAAAAAATAATTGGCATATATTTCTAATTAAAGTGAGGAGGGAAGCAGAATGCCTGAAATTAAGTATGAAATCACAGAGCATCTTGGTGTTATTTCCGAGACAGCGCGTGGCTGGACGAGAGAGGTTAATTTAATTTCTTGGAACGGTCGTGAGCCGAAGGTTGATATCAGAGATTGGTCACCTGAGCACGACAAGATGAGCAAGGGCTTAACCTTTACCAAGGAAGAACTTCAGGAACTCTCTAAGATTGTTGAGAAGCTCTGAGGTGCAGATTGACGCTGCGATGGTTTTATCATCGCAGCGTTTGTCACGCTTATTACTGGAATAATTCTCATTATGAGGTAACGATATATGGAATGGACATCATTAAATGAATTAAGAGAGAAGTATCTGTCTTTCTTTGAGAGCAAGGGGCATTTGCGCCTGCCCTCCTTCTCTCTGGTGCCGAACGGGGATAAGAGCCTGCTGCTGATTAACTCCGGTATGGCGCCGATGAAAAAGTATTTTACAGGTGAGGTAACCCCGCCGAGAAAGCGCGTCACCACCTGCCAGAAGTGCATCAGAACGCCCGATATTGAGGAAGTCGGCAAGACGGACCGTCACGGCACGTTTTTTGAAATGCTCGGTAATTTCTCCTTCGGCGATTATTTTAAGAAGGAAGCGACTGCCTGGGCATGGGAATTCTGCACCGAGGTGCTGGAAATGCCGGTTGACAAGCTCTATGTCACGATTTATGAAAACGATGACGAGGCGTTTGATATCTGGACGAAGCAGAACGGCGTTGATCCGTCTCACATCGTCCGTCTCGGCAAAGAGGACAATTTCTGGGAGCACGGAAGCGGTCCCTGCGGTCCGTGTTCGGAAATTTATTTTGACCGCGGTATTGAGCACGGCTGCGGCAAGCCGGACTGCGCGCCCGGCTGCGAGTGCGACCGTTTTACCGAATTCTGGAATAACGTCTTTACTCAGTTTGATAACGACGGTAATAATAACTATACGCCGCTCGACCACCCGAATATTGATACGGGTATGGGCCTCGAGCGCCTTGCCTGCATTATGCAGGGTGTGAACAACATCTTTGAGGTGGATACCGTTCAGAATATTATGAACGAAATCGCGACGATTGCCGGCGTGAAGTACCACGACGATAAGAAGCAGGATATCTCCCTGCGCGTGATTACCGACCATGTGCGCTCCTCTACCTTTATGATTGGCGACGGCGTTATCCCGTCCAATAACGGCAGAGGCTATGTGCTGCGCCGCTTAATCCGCCGCGCCTGCCGCCACGGCAGACTCCTCGGTGTGAACGAGCCGTTCTTATATAAGGTATGCGATACCGTTATCGCGGAAAATGCGGTGGCGTATCCGGAGCTTGGCGATAAGGCGGAGCTGATTAAGAAGGTCATTCTTGCTGAGGAAGAGAGCTTCGGCAAGACGATTGACGCCGGTCTGGCGCTGCTGGACGAATATATTGCGGGCACAGAAGGCACCGTATTCAGCGGTGAGGATGCGTTCAAGCTGAATGATACTTACGGCTTCCCGCTTGATTTGACAAAGGATATTCTGGAAGAAAACTTCAATAGCTGTCTTGTCAATGAACATATCAAAATTGAGTTCCTGACTTGCGAAAAGTTTAAATCTGCGTACGCCCAAGTCAACATCAGTATTTTTGCCGTCGTGAAATTCGCGAATACCTTTGCCGCCGAGTTTCATTCCGTTCCTGTCGATAGTCATAATTTGCGTTTTCTTGTCATAGTCAAATGTAACTTTTTCGCCGTCCCAGTCTAAAGTTACATTGATTTTTTTCGCCGCACCAAGTCCGAAGTTCAAAGCAACTTCAGAAGACTTCGGCAAAGTCTCCGAAAAGTTTTTCACATTTGCTGAATCAATATCAATTTTATTTTCAAGGTTGCGAAGTGCTT
>CALGGQ010000184.1 GCA_937915775.1 uncultured Clostridia bacterium
GCTCTCCGTCAGCGCGGAATTCACGGTTATCTTTGATAACGGCTGGACGAGTAAGGTGAAAATTCTTTTCTATGAAAAGGATATTAAATTAACGCAGCTGCTCTCATTTCTGGTTGCGCCGGACAAAGCCGGTCAGGACGCCGCCGAAAAACAGAAGGAGGCAAAGCAGGCTAAGAAGGCAGAATCGGCTGTATTTAAGGAAGAACCAAAGCCTGACGCCAAACCGCCCGAGCATCCTGCTGATCCGTCTACAGAGCCGACTCAGACTGTTGCTGAAGCAGTACCCGATGCGTCGACTATCGCTGACCAACCATCAAAGCAAGCAACGCAAGAAGCGCCGCCTGCCAAGGAGGCTAAGCCGAATTATATTCAGAAGTTGTGGCAGGAGGAAGGTGTTGTCGGCATTATGACACTTGCTTCTAATCTGATAGAAACTGTCAATACCGCCGTATCAACTTTAATGAAAGGTTTGCATATTTACTCATTATATGTTAAAATGATTATTGGCGGTGGTGATGCGGCGACCATCGGCGAAAAATTCGGTGCTGTTTGCGGTTGGTATTATCCGCTTAAAGGTATCATCTTAAATCAGAGGAAGGTAGACCAATACGATGATTTGATTATTCCCGATTTCATTGCACCGCGCAGCGAATATGAATTTCAGCTGATTGGCAGTATCAGCGTCGGGCTGCTGCTGAAGGTCGGCTTAAAAGCAGGCAAGGTATTTCTTGTCAACTTCTTAAAAAACAAAAATAATTAATTACTTTATATAAGGAGAGGTTACTATGAAAGAAACTCCGGTTAACAGAATTATGGAATCTACCCTGCAGAAGATGAAGGAAATGGTGGACGTATCCACCATTATCGGTGAGCCGATTGTCACCGGCAGCACTACGCTGATTCCTGTTTCTAAGGTGCAGTACGGCTTTACCTCAGGCGGTACGGATTTACCGTCAAAGGGTAATGCAGAACTGTTCGGCGGCGCAGGTGGCGGCGGTATCTCTATCACACCTGTTGCCTTTATCGTCATTGAAGGCGGCAAGTGCAGAATGATGCAGATTAATAACTACACCTCCTCTGCTGACCGTGCTATTGCGATGATTCCCGAACTGGTTGACAAGCTTACCGAGCTGATCAGCGCCAAGGAGGAAGCGCCTGCAGAATAACTAATAATTAACACAATCACCTGCATATCATTGTGTGGGTGATTCTTTTGTTACGAAAAATAATCGGTCTGACAGTCTGTTTCCTACTCCTGCTGTGCTGCAGCGCATATGCGTTTGAATACAACGTGAGCGCGCAGTGTGCCGTTTTGATGGACGCGGCAACAGGTGAGGTGCTGTATGAAAAAAACGCTGAAACGGAGCATCCGATGGCGTCTACGACAAAGATTATGACCTGCCTGCTCGCCTGCGAAAGCGGAAAGCTTGGCAAGGCGGTTACCGTTACGGATGAGATGCTGCACGGTCTGGAGGGAACATCGCTCGATTTGACAGTAGGTGACAGCATTACACTTTATGATTTGGTGCAGGGCGCGATTTTGGAATCGGGAAACGACGCCGCGAACGCGATTGCAGTTTATCTCGGCGGCAGTACGGCTCAGTTTGCTGAGATGATGAATGAACGTGCCAAAGCCATCGGTATGGTGCATACGCTGTTTGTCACACCTTCAGGGCTCGATGAAGGAGAGCATCATACAACAGCATATGATATGGCGCTGCTGGCTGCTGAAGCACTGAAGAACGGCACCTTTGCTGCCATTTGTGATACTGCAGACGCGGTTATCACTGTCAATGGAACACCGAAAGCGATTACCAATCACAATAAATTATTAAAGGTTTCGGGCGGCTTCACCGGCGTGAAAACCGGCTTCACAAAGAAAGCCGGCAGATGCCTTGTCAGCTCCTATTGCTATCACGGCAGCACGATGATTTGCGTAACGCTCAACGCACCGAACGACTGGGACGACCATATCAATTTAATCAATCAGGCTAAGAAAGAATATACAATTTATTCCGATAGCGATACACTGACGATTCCGACTGCCGAGGCAGGTCTGTCGAGCGTACCGTGCACTTATCATTACAGCATCGCAGCGCTTGACATTGTGGATTGTAAACTCTATTATTATCCGTTTCTGTATGCACCATATACAGCGGGTAATACCGTCGGATACGTTGAAATCATCAGCGACGGCAAGGTTATCGGAAAAACAGATATCATCATTCAGTAAGGTAACATTATGGCAAATAAAAACGAAGTAAGATTACAGAAGTTTATGGCGGAGCAGGGGATTGCTTCGCGCAGAAAAAGCGAAGAGCTGATTGCAGCGGGCAAGGTGAAGGTAAACGGTCACGTTGCCCAAATCGGCGATAAGATTAATCCTTATAAGGATTTGGTGACTGTCCGCGGCGAGAAGGTAACGCACGTCAAAAAGCGTAAAATGGTGTATCTGATGCTCCATAAGCCGCGCGGCTATGTCACGACGGTGTCTGATGAACGCGGACGTAAAACCGTGATGGATTTAATTCCGGACATCAAGGAGCGTGTTTATCCCGTCGGCAGGCTGGACAAGGACAGCGAGGGCTTGCTGCTTCTCACCAATGACGGCGTGTTCACCAACTGTATGACGCACCCGTCGCACGAATATGCCAAGGTTTACCGCGTAACCGTCCGTCCGTCTGTCTCGGACGAAGCGCTCTATAACCTCAGAAACGGCATTGAAATCGACGGCAGAAAAACCGCTCCCTGCGAGGTGACGATTCTTGCACAGGAGGAGGGGCGCGTCGTGCTGGAATTCATTCTCCACGAGGGCAGAAACCGCGAAATCCGTAAGATGTGCGAAAGTCAGGGGCTTGAGGTTGCCAGACTGAAACGAACGGCAATCGGATCTCTCAAACTCGGTATGCTGCCGCAGGGGCAGTACCGTGAGCTTTCCGAGCAGGAGGTCAAAAAGCTTCTCCGTTCCGCAGGACACAAGGATAAAGCAGATTAGTTTGTCAGAAACACAGCTTTGGCTGTGTTTTTTTATTGACTGCCATATCTTTTAATGTTATAATACAAGTGCGATACAAATTTGAATATGTATTTCTGTTTGAGAAAGAATAAGTGTGTGTTTTTATTTGATAAAAATGCATGCTCTTATTTGGTATGTAGATACGCACTTGTCTTTCTGCAATATTCAAATTTGTGTCGCAGCATTGAGCATTGCGTTTTTGGCGCAGCTTGATGCTGCGCATTTTTTATTATTAACTTTAAAGGAGAGAAAGAAATGAAAAAAGTTTTATCTGTTTTATTGTCAATGGTAATGCTCTTTACCTTGTCTGTAGGACTAAGCATTACTGCTGAAGCGGCAACGCCCGATGAAATTGTCGCTTTTGCAAAGCAGCAGTTAGGTAAACCATATGTTCTTAATACCCACGGTCCTAATACCTTTGACTGTTACGGATTAGTATATTATGTTTATACGCAAAAAGGTATTAAAGGTATGTCAACTGCTTCATCTGAGTATTGGAGCAATCCAGGTAAATTCGGCACAAAGATAACCGGTGATGCAAATGCTAAAAAAGGGTACATTTGTGTTTGGAGTGGTCATGTTGGTATTTGCATCGGTGATGGTAAAGTAGTAAACGCATTAAATGCCAGTAGAGGCGTCTGTACAATAAAAATTACAGATTATGTCAATTCTAAAGGAACCTTAAATCCGTCTCATTTCTATATTGATGTAAATGGCGTTACAGATACTACTAATTATACCGTTACCTTTGATAAAAACGGCGGCGATGCGGTATCCAAGAGCAGCATGACGGTTAACGCTAACAGCGCAATGAATGCGGATATTCCTTCTGCTGTCAAAAGCGGTTATGTTTTTGACGGATGGTATACGAGCGCAAGCGGTGGCAGTCGATTTTTAAGCAGTGACAAGGTCACTAAGAATATGACGCTCTATGCACAGTGGGTAAAAAGCGATCCAAATGTGCTGAAGGTCGGAGATATTGTCAGAATATATAGCCAAAAGTCTCTTTCAACGGGATCATATCGCTATTTTACGGCAAGCTCAGGCGAAATACGTTCCGTTATTTCATTGCAAGATGCGCAAAGCGCTGCGAAACAATTTTTTAGAGTAACTGGAATTGATGAAAACGGCTTCTATTCATTTGAATGTATGGACGGATACAATGCACTTGACGTTGATACCACAAATGGTCGCTATCAGAATAAAAATAAACTCCAGGTTTATACGCCGAAGGACCATCAAGCACAGAAATTTGGAATTGTTCAACGAAGCGGAAATATCTATTCAATCCATAATGTGTACAGCGGCATCGCCTTGGATTGCACAGGTAATACGGTTGATGCAGGCACCGTTATTCAACAATACTATTATAATGGAGCAACAAATCAGAATTTCTTATTTATGGATTGTAATACGCAGTATCAAGCCATCTGCTCTCATAATTATCAGGTGATGAGTACAATACCCTCCACCTGTAAGGTATTCGGTTCCAAAAAATCCGTTTGCAGCATTTGCGGCAAGGAAAAAATAGAATACTTACCGTTAGCTTCTCACAATTATCAAACCGTGGTGACAAAGGCCACCATGACTGCGGATGGCTCCATTGTCGAAAAATGCTCTGTTTGCGGCGATATTCGTTCCTCCAAATCCATCAGTCGCATTGCCTCTATTAAAATGTCGCATATTGATTATTCCTACAGAGCGAAAGAGATTAAACCGACAGTTACTGTAAGAGACAGTAATGGGAATATTATTAATTCCTCCAATTATACGCTTTCTTATGCAAATAATACGCAGGTAGGCAAGGGCACTGTTACAATTACCTTTAAGGGCAATTACAGCGGCAGCAAAGTCAGAAGATTCAATATTCTGCCAAAAAGAATCACCGTCAGCAGCGTTTCCGCCGGTAAAAACAGCATTACCTGGAAGTGGAATAAAGTGGATAATGTTACCGGCTATCAGATTCGTTACTGGAAAAAAGGCGATTTTGCCCATGCGAAAATCACAAAGATTAAGAATCCGAACCAGCTGAGCCGTACCATTAAAAAGCTGAGCCGTGATACGGATTATTATTACAATATCAGAACCTACAAAACGATTACCTATAACGGTGAAAAGAAAGCGTTTGTCGGCTTCTGGTCACATACGGAACATATCAAAACAAAATAATTTATCATTAAACAGTCGCTTTTTGCGGCTGTTTTTTTATCTGAAAACAGTGAAATAAGGATTGATATTGACATCTTTTCGTGATAAAATCATAATAGCAAAATTTAGGCAATCGTAATCTTTGCCTGAAGGAGGACACTATGAGCGATTCTCGTTTATCACTTTTGTTTGATAACGGTCAGTTTACGGCGATTGAGCCGTATTTGCAATCCGGCGAGGAAACGGCTGCGCTTGACGCCGGTTTCGGCGCGGTCGGCGGTATAAAGGTTTATGCGTTTTCACAGTACGGCGCACTGGATAAAGCACAGTGCGAAAAGCTCCTCAAAGTCTATGATTTAGCCGTAAAAACAGGCTGCCCGATTATCGGAATTTACAATTCTGACGGTGTAAAACTGACGGAAGGATTTGCCGTCCTGTCTGCTTACGGCGAAGTGCTGAAAGCGATTTCGCGCGTTTCCGGCGTAGTGTTGCAGCTTGCGGTCATCGACGGCAGCTGTCTTGGCATTTCATCCGTTATGGCAAATATGGCGGATATCGTTATGGCAACGAAGGGTAGCGATTTTTATCTGACACCCGGTAGTGATGCAACGCTTGATGACGTTGCTTCCGGCGGTGTTGCCGATGTGATTTGCGAATCTTTGGACGATGCGTTTGACACAGTTATCAAGCTGCTGACGCTGCTTCCTGCCAACAATCTTTCGCCGCTTCCGCAGCTGGAATACGATGCTCCGCAGTCCAATATGCTTGGCAATATGGAGGGGATAGCGGACGCCGATTCCGCAATTGAACTGAAAGCAAATTATTCAGACACGGTAAAAACAGGTCTGGCTTCTGTTGGCGGCATCACAAGCGGTATTATTCAGTTTAGCGGTGCGCCGCTGAATGTCAGAAGCGTTTATCAGGCTGAGTGGCTTGTCAAATTCTGTGATGCGTTTAACATTCCTGTTATTACTGTTGCCGATGCTGACGGTTGCAGCAAGGAAAATGAGCCGCAGTTGATGACAGCGCTGACGAAATTAGTATCTGCCTATGCTTCCGCCACTTG
>CALGGQ010000185.1 GCA_937915775.1 uncultured Clostridia bacterium
CTGGAGTTCAGACGTGTGCTCTTCCGATCTATTTATTGTTGCTCTGTGCGGCGATATCATGACAATGCCGGGATTGCCGAAAGTACCTGCCGCTGAAAAAATTGACGTAGATGCTGACGGAAGGATCACAGGATTATTCTGATGGGAGAGACCGATTTGCAAAAATTCTTTAGTAGTTCGGAACAGCAGACAGAGGCTTTGGCAGAGAAGCTTGCAAAAACCTTGCAGGGAAATGAAGTTATCGCAATGTTCGGAGGTTTAGGAGCAGGAAAAACAGCCTTTACAAGAGGGCTTGCCCGTGGACTTGGTATCATGGACGGTGTTTCCAGTCCAACCTTTGCACTGGTACATGAATATGAGGGCAAATATATGCTTTATCATTTTGATATGTACCGTATTGATACCTGGGACGATCTGGATACCGCAGGCTATTTTGACTGCCTCGGTACAGACGGCTATGTACTGTGCGAATGGGCGGAAAACATTTACGGTGCGCTGCCCGATGATGCGCTGATTATTACGATTACCAAGCGCGGTGAGCAGCAGCGGCACTTCAGCATCTGCACCAAAAAGGAATATGACGAATATGATTCTGGCGATTGATTCTTCCGCCGTTACGGCGTCAGCGGCGCTGTGTGACGGGGAAAGGGTAATAAAAAGTGAATTTGCCAACACAGGACTGACGCACAGCGAAACGCTCCTCCCGATGATTCAGCGAGTGATGGGCGATACGCCGTACAGCGCGCTGGATGCCATTGCCGTTACGGCAGGTCCCGGCTCGTTTACCGGCGTGCGCATCGGTGTAGCAACGGCGAAGGGATTGGCATTCCCGAACGCAACGCCGTGTATTCCGGTCTCAACGCTGGAGGCGATTGCCTATAATTTTATCGGTGAGAATGGCGTTGTCTGTGCGGTTATGGACGCACGGCGGATGCAATTTTATAACGCCTTATTCAAGGTGGAAAACGGCAATGTGCAGCGCCTGACGAAGGACAGGGCAATATCCCTTGAGGATTTAAGGGAGGAGCTGAAAGCCTTTGACAGTGTGGTGATTGCGGGCGACGGTGCGAAGCTGTGTGCGGAAAATATTGCACTGGAACATTGCCGTATTGCCGATGACAAACGATTGTATCAGAATGCCGAACGTGTTGCTGCGGCAGCACTTCAGTATGAGCCGATACCGGCAAAGAAACTGATGCCCGTATACCTGAGAATGTCGCAGGCGGAACGGGAACTGAAATTAAAGAACAGGAGAGCATTATGATTGTTATTGCATCTGACCACGCAGGATTTCCGCTGAAGGAGGAAATCAAAAAAGGCTATCTTGACGTAAAGGAAATTGAGTATATTGACGCCGGTTGTTATTCGCCGGAGCGTTACGATTATGCGCTGTCCGCTCAGAAGGCGTGCGATATGGTCGTCGCTGGAAAAGCGGATAAAGCCATTCTCGTTTGCGGTACCGGTATCGGTATTTCGATGGCGGCAAACAAGGTAAAAGGCATTCGCGCCGCCTGCTGCAGCGATTATTTCAGCGCCAAGTTCACCCGCCTGCATAACGATGCAAACGCGCTTTGTATGGGCGCGCGCGTTGTCGGCGCAGGGCTTGCCATTGAGCTGGTAGACGTTTTTCTGAACACGGAATTTGAAGGCGGACGCCATCAGACCAGAGTGGATCAGATTATGGCTATTGAAGCCGGGGAAAAGGTTTACGAGG
>CALGGQ010000186.1 GCA_937915775.1 uncultured Clostridia bacterium
GTGGATAATGGAGTACCCGATTATGGGGTTCTTTGTAAAGTGTATATTACCGCTGGCTTTGAGCATATTTATCTGGCTGTTTTATAAGATTTTTAAGCTTGAACAGAACAGGTTTACGAACTTTGTGATTTACAGCGGAGTGGTGATTTATACCGCGGTTATCGTTGTGCATATTATTAATTTTATTACGCTGTATATGAGTTGAGAGTGGACAGTGGTTAGTGGCTAGTGGTCAGTGATGGTTATTACCAGTGCAGATGGTGTAATTGTCCCTGTTGCAGCAGCTGAGGATAATCCCACTGCCGCAGTACCTCGTAAATGCCGACGGCGACGGCGTTGGATAAATTCAAACTGCGGATGATGCCGCGCATCGGCAGCCGCACGCAGCGGTCGTGGTTTGCCTTTAGCAACGGCTCGGGCAGTCCCTTCGTCTCCTTGCCGAAAATAAGATAGCAGTGGTTCGGGTACTGCACGTCCGTGTGCGCCTGCTCCGCCTTGGTGGTGAAATAGAAGAATTCACCGCCTTTATTTTTTTCAAAGAATTCCGCCGTGCTGTCATAGTAGGTGATGTCCAGCTTGTCCCAGTAATCGAGCCCCGCGCGGCGCACGCGCTTTTCATCTATCTGAAAGCCCATCGGACCGACGAGGTGCAGCCGCGCACCCGTCGCAGCGCAGGAGCGCGCGATGTTGCCGGTGTTTTGCGGAATTTCCGGTTCAATTAAGACGACGTTAAGCGAGTATTCCATTGATGTATACCTCTTTGATATCCCAGTGATGATCCGTCACAATCAGGTCGGCGCATTTGCCGACTTCAATCGAACCGATATGCTTTTCCTCCCCGATGACGCGGGCGGGATTAATGGTGCAGGCACGCAGCGCTTGCTCTATCGGTATGCGATTCTCCAGCAGCAGTAAGAATTCGTCAAACAGATTGGTAACGGAGGCGGCAAGCGTTCTTCCGTCCTCCTCCAGATAGGCGGCATCGCCGCGGGCATAAACAATCTGTCCGCCCAGCTCGAATTTACCCCAGCCGCAGCCCGCAGCGCGCATCGCATCGGAAATGACGACCGCTCTGTCGTCACCGAGCGCCGCAAACGTAGCTTTGAGCACCGACGGATGAACGTGACGGCCGTCGCAGATCAGCTCGCAGGTAATCTCCTCGTTGGCGAGCGCTTCTCCGATTAACCCGGGATGGCGGTGGTGCAGCGGCGGCATCGCGTTAAACAGGTGGGTGATGTGTTTGGCTCCGTTATAAAAAGCCGAACGGGTAATATTTTCATCTGCGCAGGTGTGGCCGAGCGCCACCGTCACCTCGCCCGATACCATAAAGATAAACTGCCGGTTCTTATAGGCATCCGGCGCCACGGTAATCAGTTTAATGTTTTTGTTTACGGCGCATAACCGCCTGAATTCTTCATAATCGGCAGGGCGGATGAATTCCTTGTTCTGCGCGCCGCAGCGCCTTTTGGAAATGTACGGCCCCTCCAGATTGATGCCGACGAGCTTCGCTTTCGGCGCCGTGTAGCTGTTTGCCGCGCGCAGAATTTCCGTCAGTTTTTCCTCGGGCAGCGTCATCGTCGTACCGCAGAAGGAGGTGACGCCGTGCGTTGCCAGCTCTTTGCTCATCGTGTCAAAGGCGTCGGTGGTGCCGTCGGAAAAATCAGCGCCGCCACAGCCGTGAATGTGAATGTCAACAAAGCCGGGCAGCACGGTGGCGCCCTGCATATCCCGTCCGTCGCCGCTCAGATGACCGAGGGCGGTGATGATACCGTTTTCAAACGCTATGTCGCCGTGACGGCGGACGAAGTCTTTATCAAAATAATAACAGTTTTTCAGGAGCATGATGCATTCTCCTTTGCGATTTTGTAAGCGAGCTCCTCGAGCTGCTCAAAGTGCTCAAAGGTACAGATTTCCCGCCGCAGCGCTGCACCGCCGCGCAGCCCTTTGGTGTAATAACCGGCGTGATGGCGCGCTTCGCGCATCGCGGTGTATTCGCCTTTATAGTCGATAATGGTCTGAATATGGTGCAGCATCGTGACCATTTTCTGCGTGACCGTCGGCTCCGGCAGCACGCGGCACTCGCTGAGGTACGCATTAATTCTCTCAAAAATCCACGGATTGCCGAGCGCGCCACGCCCAATCATCAGCGCATCGCAGCCCGTTTTTTCCAGCATCAGCGCGGCGCTCTGCTCGTCGATGATGTCGCCGTTGCCGATAACAGGGATGCCGACTGCCTGTTTCACGGCGCGGATAATGTCGTAATCCACGGCGCCGCTGTACATCTGCTGCCGTGTTCTGCCATGGATGGCAATCGCTTTGGCGCCCGCTTTTTCGCACAGCTCGGCAAGCATGACGGCGTTCACACTGTCCTCATCCCAGCCCTTGCGTATTTTGAACGTCACGGGAATGGTCACTGCTTCGCTGACCGCTTTCACAATTTCATAGGCGAGCTGCGGCTGCTTCATCAGGCTGGCGCCGCCGCCGTTCATCGCCACCTTCGGCGCCGGGCAGCCCATATTGATATCAATCGCGGCAGGGGAGAAGGCAAGGCACTTTTCCGCCGCCTTCGCCATTGTTTCCGGCTCATCGCCGAAAATCTGCGCCGCGCACGGGCGCTCGCTGCCGATGGTCAGCAGCTGTGCGCTTTTTTTATCGCCGAGCGTCAAGCCCTTGGAGGACACCATTTCCGTCACCGTGTAGGCGGCGCCGTGCTGCACGCACAGCTCGCGGAAGGCGCGGTCGGCAATGCCTGCCATCGGGGCAAGGAGCGCGCGGTTCTTCAGTTCCAGATTTCCGAGTTTCATCTAATCACCGCTGGTATTGTAGCATATTATTTCCCGTATTGCAAAATATTTTCTGTTGTTGTAGAATAAGAGAAAGGGGATGAGCCGATGAGCAATATCTATACGCTGACGAATGCCAGAAACGAGCGCGTTTTCATTCATATTATGACCGGTCACTTTGTGTCCGCCAATAATCATATCAATTATTATATCGGCACGAGCGATATCAAGCATAACCACAATGTTTCGGTGGATGCGGCGATGATGCTCAGCGAGTATTATAACGCAAACGGCATTCAGGTGGACACCGTGCTGTGCCTGTACGAAACGCAGACGCTCGGCGCCTATCTTGCCCACGAGCTCGCGCGTCCCAATATGTTCCGCCCGAACCCGAACCAGACGGTGTACGTCATCGGCAGCGAATACGACGCGAACGGCAAAATCATTTTCCGCGATAATTTGCAGCGCATGATTAAGGAGAAGAATATTCTTATCCTTATCTCCTGTATTACCTCGGGCAAAACCGTGGAGCAGGCGATGGAGAGCGTGCAGTATTACGGCGGCAAGGTCGTCGGTATTTCCAGCGTGTTCAGCGCGGTGGAGAGCATTGAGGGCGTTCACGTCAATACGCTGTTTGATAAAACGGATATCCCGCACTATACGGCGTATCCGATGCATGCCTGCCCGTACTGTGCGCAGGGTATGCCGGTGGACGCAATATCGAACGGCTATGGCTATTCGATGCTTGGGTAAGGTCCGACAAATTGAAATTTGCAAAGCAAATTCAGTGGTCAGTGTCCAGTGGACAGTGGTCAGTTATAGG
>CALGGQ010000187.1 GCA_937915775.1 uncultured Clostridia bacterium
GCTTAGCACCATACTTGGAACGAGCCTGACGTCTCTTAGCAACACCTGCTGTATCCAATGTACCACGGATGATGTGATATCTTGTACCTGGTAAGTCCTTTACTCTACCACCACGGATCATAACAACGCTATGCTCCTGAAGGTTGTGACCTTCGCCGGGGATGTAGCTGGTAACCTCGATACCGTTGGAAAGACGAACCCTGGCGATCTTACGAAGCGCGGAATTCGGTTTCTTGGGAGTGGCTGTCTTGACGGCCGTGCAGACGCCGCGCTTCTGCGGAGAAGACTGATCCAGAGATTTCTTCTTCAGCGAGTTGAAGCTTTTCTGCAATGCCGGGGCAGTGGATTTCTTTACAGAAGTCTCTCTTCCTTTTCTGACCAGCTGATTAAATGTAGGCATGGGTTTCCTCCTTTCCTGTAATAAATATACGATTTTGCACAGGTGATAAAAGTCTACCCAAAAATGGGCGCAATTACCCCATGCAAAATCGTATTTTAGCATAACTAATGAAATGTGTCAATCACTATTTTATTGTTTTTTAGTCTTTCCCCGATGGAATCACAGGCCGTTTGCCTCCAAAAGCGCGGAATCGGCCAGGATCGTATCCGAGGGCCCATCCGCTGCGATCGTACCACGGCTCAGCAGCAGCACCCGGTCGCAGGTCCGGCGCACCAGATCCAGATCGTGGGTGGCGATCAGTCTGGTCTCCGTCAGCGTATTGAGTGCTGCGATCAGCTCCCTGCGGTTGCGCGGATCCAGCGAGGACGAAGGTTCGTCCATCATAAGGACTTTTGGCTGCATCGCCAGCACCGTGGTCGGCACTAAGATGGCGCACTGCTTGCTGTCGCCGATACATTTGAACGCGGCGCGCAGCGCCACTTCCGTTTTTCCGAAGCCGACATCGCCGCACAGCAGTCTGTCCATCGGGGAGGGCTTTTCCATATCGCCCTTGATTTCCTCCACGCAGCGCAGCTGGTCCTCGGTTTCCTCATATTCAAACCGCAGCTCAAAATCGCGCTGCAAATCCGTGTCCTCGGAGAAGGAATAGCCCTTGGTGCTGAGGCGCTTGGCATAGAGTGCAATCAGCTCCTTCGCCATATTCTGCACGCTCGCCTTGACCTTGCTCTTGGTCTTTGCCCAGTCGCCGGAGCCGAGACGATTCACCTTCACCCTGGCGTTATCCTCCTCCGGCCCGATATATTTTGAAACCATATCAAGCTGCGTAACGGGCACATACAGCGTATCGCCCTTCGCGTAGCGGATGGTAATATAATCCTTGCGCACGTCCTGCACATCCAGCGGATGAATGCCCTGGAACACGCCGATACCATGCACACTGTGGACGATGTAATCGCCGACGGTCAGCTCCTCGAGCGAATGCAGCGCATCCTTGGAGGAGAAGCGCTTGTGTTTCTTTTTACTCTGTGTTCCCCTGCCCTGCGTCAGCACCGCGAGCTTGACCTCGCGGTCACGGAAGCCCGCCGTCATCGAGCCGGCAAGAACGGTAACCGCTCCTCTGCGCGGTACGGACGGCGTTTTCTCATAATACAGTGCGTCCAGCCCGTCGTCCGTCAAATCGTTCGCCAGTGCTCTGGCAGCACGGGCGGTGCCCGCCATCAGAATGACGGCATAATTGGTTTTCAGCATCGGGAACAGCTCGTCTTTTAACTGCGTCAGCGTACCCGCAAACGGCGGAAGCTCATACATATTAAAGGTGGCGAGATGGCGCACCGGCGTATCAAAGCTGCCGCGCGGCAGGGAGTCGAGATACACCGCACGGTAGCCGGCATAGACCTCGCACAGCTCCTCAAAGGTGAGCATAAACTTGTCGAGTCCCTTGCAGACGGTGCCGTCCTCCAGCAGCCATTTCAGCTCCTCCGCCATCAGCTTATTCTGATTCATGCACTTTTCCTTGACGTTGCCCGTATCGCAGACAAAGAGCAGACCGTCCAGATAATCAAACAGCCCGCCGCTGTCATAGGCAAGAGGGAGATACTTATCGCTGCACCGCAGCGCCACGCCGCTTTTGAGCTTATCGCTGTCCTTAAGCAGCTTTTCGCGCGCCTTGACCGCCTTTCCCTGCAGGGAGGCGGCGAGGGTATCAATCCGCTTTGCCTGCTCCTTTTTGGAGGGGAACAGCACCTCGGTAGAGGGAATAATCTCAACCTCCTGCACCATACCGGTACGGCGCTGGGTAGCGATATCAAACCGCGCGATGGAATCCACGGTATCGCCCCAGAATTCCAGACGCACCGGCGCCTCTGCGCCCGGCGGATAGATATCCGCCAGCCCGCCGCGAATGGCAAACTGCGCGGTGCCGTCCACCTCGTCAAAGCGTGTATAACCTGCCTTCACCAGCCGCTCAGCCAGCACGTTCAGCTCGATTTCATCACCCGTACGGATAGAAAACGTGCGCTCTTTGAGCGCTTCGGGCGGCATCGTCAGCTGAATTGCCGCGCCGACGGACGCGACCACCACCGAATAATTCCCTGCCAGCACGTTGGCGAGCACGCCGAGGCGCAGCTGCTCGTATTCACGGCTGATGCCCTCAACCTCTAAGAAGGTGAATTCGCGTTTCGGGTACAGTAAAACACCGCTCTGCAGAGCAGAGAGGTTCTCATACATTCTGACGGCGCCCGCCTCATCGGGCGTGATGATGAACGCCGTTTTTTGCAGCTTCTCGCAGAGCGCGTGAATCATGCCTGCCTTGCTGACGCCGGGCAGACCGGTTGCCCCAACGGGCGCACCGAGGGAGGTGATGCTCCTGCTGAGGCTGACAAATTCCTCGCTCTTTTCCAGAACGTTTGAAAAAAGTGACATAGATTGTTTCCTTATGAATTATACAAATTCATGGCTTTTTCGGTATCGCCGCCGACCATCAGCTTTGTCGCTTCGACGGCGTTTTCAAGCGCTTTTTGCAGCTGGGCGGCTTCACTCTTCGGGATTTCGCCGAGCACCCAGTCAATCAGGCTGTCGTCCTCATTGGGCAGCTTGCCCACGCCGATTTTAACGCGCGGGAATTCCTCGCTGCCGAGGCAGGAGATGATGCTCTTGATACCGTTGTGGCCACCGGCGCTGCCCTTGCGGCGGATGCGCGTTTTACCCACGTCAAGATGCACATCGTCAAACAGCACGATGATATTTTCATCGGGGATATTGTAATAATCCGCGGCTTCCAGAATCGCCTCGCCGGAGAGGTTCATCATCGTCTGCGGCTTCATAATAAGGCAGCGGGTACCGCCGATAACCTCATCCGCAATCAGCGCGTGGAATTTCAGCTTTTTATAGTCAAAGCCCTGCTGCTTCGCCAGCAAATCCAACGCCATAAAGCCGACGTTATGCCGCGTTTTTTCGTACTTTTTGCCGGGGTTGCCGAGCCCTGCCACAATATATTCTATCTTTCCCTTTTTGGCAAAATCAAACAGTCCCATTGCTGTCCTCCGTGTTGTCCTCTTTGACGGTTATCTGAATTTTATCGGCGCGTCTGCCGTCTACGCTGATGACCGCAACGTGCAGATTTTCGTAATCAAAGCTGTCGCCGACGGCGGGAATTTTATCCGTATGCTCCATTACCCAGCCGTTGACGGTGGTCATCTCGCTGTCCTCGCCGTTCATGCCGAAGTACTCAAACATTCGATCAAGCGACGCGAGCGCGTCCACGCGGTATTCGTGCTCGCCGATTTTTTCGATATCAAGCTGCACCTCATCGTGCTCATCCCAGATTTCGCCGAAGAACTTGGTATCATTTGTCTATCAGAAATAGGTGAACCTCTTCGCTA
>CALGGQ010000188.1 GCA_937915775.1 uncultured Clostridia bacterium
ACTGGTCACTAGCCACTGGTCACTGGTCACTATCTCGACAAATTCCAATTTGTCGCATAAAAAATCCGGCTGTCCACGAAAGTGGACAGCCGGATTTTTGTTTTTATTCTTTCTGCTCCGCCTGGAGCTCGTCAGCAGTTTTGTTGTAAATAGAATCAATGAGCTTTTCCTTGTTTGCATCAAGGTCAAGGGTAATGACGCTGTTGCCGCTGATAGTGGCGTAATCCCAGGTGCCGTTAAACGGCACGCGCTGCTGCGGCATGCTGCCCAAGCAAATGGCTGCGGCAGCCACAAAGCGCTTCAGCTGACCTTTGGATAAATCGGTTTCGATATACGGTGCGCTACCGTTTGCCAGCTTGAAGAGCTTGAACGGATTCGTTTTAGCAGCGTGCAGGATGCTGGCAATGACCGTGCGCTGTCGCTGGGTACGCATAAAGTCCGTATCAATTTTGCGGATTCTGGCGTATGCCAGCGCCTGTTTCCCGTCCAGCTTCTGCTTGCCGGCTTCCAGCACAACGTCGCCATACCTGCCGGGGTGGTTCGTGACCTCTGCCGCTTCCTCCTCCGTGACCTCAATTTCAACGCCGCCGATGCTGTCCACCATGCTCTGGAACATCTCAAAATTGGTGACGACATAGCCATCAATTTTTATGCCGAAATGGTATTCAATCGTGTCGGCAATACCGCTGTAGCCGTCCTTCTGGTTGGCGGTGTTCAGCCGCTGGCTGGCGTCCTTTGACGGAATGTACAGCCAGATATCGCGCAGAAAGGACGTCATCTTGATGCAGTGATGCTTCATATCAATGCTGATCAGCATCATTGTGTCCGGGTGGCTGGTGGTGGTTTCCTGACCGGGACGCGCGTCAACGCCGAGCAGCAGAATGTTTTTCACCAACGGGCTGCTTTTCAGCTCGGACGCCGTTACATACTGATTTTTGGTGTGCTCGTCATAGTGGATTTTCCCGAGAATGCCGTTGACTATCAGCGTGGGTATCAGCAGCAGAAGGACGATAACGGCGAGCACGGACAGTGCCTTTTTGCGTGCCTTGGCTTTTCTTCGCTTGCGGCTTTTTTCGCGGTTGACGGCGGCGCGGTCGTTGTTGTCCGCCCGCCGCACGGCGCCGTAGTCCTGCTGCACCTCGGGCTGAAAGTCCGCGCGCTGCTGATAGCCTGTCCTAAGCGGCGGTGCTGGCTCACGCTGGTTGTCCACCACATCGGCATTGCTGGCAGCATAGCGGCTTAAATTGAAATCATTTATCGCGGCTTTGCCGTAGTAGTTTTCGTTTTCGGGTACGCTTCTGTCGCGCTGGTCGTTTTCATAGCGGCGGGAGCGGGCTTCCTCATCATAATTGTTTGGCAAATAACTCACCTTTCTTTACGGAAATTGTAACACAATTCTACACCATCGCCCTCATGAATGCAACTAAATTTTATTAATTATTGATTTTGTTCCGATTTTATTATATGATATAGGTGCAAGTTGTCCAGACGGTTGCGCACATAGTGTGAGGAAAGTCCGAGCAGCACAGAGCAGGGTAACGGCTAACGGCCGCCGAGGGTGACCTTAGGGAAAGTGCAACAGAAATAAACCGCCGTTTTACGGCAAGGGTGGAAAGGCGAGGTAAGAGCTCACCGAGCGGGTGGAGACATCCGCTGCCATGTAAACCCTACCCGCTGCAACGCCGACCGGAGGGCTGTTTGCTCGACACATAACTCCGACGGGCGGCTGGAGCGTATTGGCAACAATACGTCGAGATAGATAACCGTCCACGACAGAACTCGGCTTATGGGCAACTTGCCTTGAAAGGAATGATACGATGCTTGTGAATATGAAACAGTTATTGGCGGATGCCGAGAAGGGTAATTATGCCGTTGGCTCCTTTTCCGTGGCGAATATGGAAATGGTGCTCGGCGTTATCAAGGCTGCCGAGGAGCTGCGCGCGCCGATTATCCTGCAGATTGCAGAGGTACGGCTGAAGCAGTCGCCGCTGCATGTAATTGGTCCGCTGATGGTAGCGGCGGCAAGGGCTGCCAAGGTGCCAGTTGCCGTGCATTTTGACCATGGCAAAACGATGGAAAAAATCAGCGAAGCGCTGAAAATCGGCTTCACCTCGGTGATGTTTGACGGCTCTCATCTGCCGCTTGATGAAAATATTGCGATGACCAAAAAGGTGATAGCCGAAGCGCTGCAGCACGGCGCCGCCGTGGAGGCGGAAATCGGCTGCGTCGGCGGCAGTGAGGACGGCAGCGAGGATATTGCCATTAACTGTACCAGACCTGAGGACGCTGTTCGCTTTGAAAAGGAGACCGGTGTTGACGCGCTCGCCATTGCTATCGGCAATGCTCACGGCAACTATAAAAGCACGCCGAAGCTCCGCTTTGATATTCTTGAGGAAGTGGACAGGCTGACGCAGACACCGCTCGTGCTGCACGGCGGAACCGGCATCACGCCGGAGGATTTTATCCGCTGCTCCCATACCGGAATCAAGAAAATCAATATTGCCACCGCTACCTTTGACCGCGTGGAACAGTCGGTCAGAGCTGCCTACCGTGACGGCGCTATTCAGGGCTATTACGATCTGCAGGCAGCCGAGGTGGAGGGTGCCTATCAAAACGCAAAAACCCATATATTAATCTTCGGAACTGACAATAAAGCATAAGGAGAGATGACGATGCAGAACTATGTAACCTTTGATATGAGCAAGCCGCTCGATTTTATCCCGATGGGCAGAATTGCCATTGACTTTAACCCGACGGATATGTACCGTCCGTTGTCGGAGTCGTCGAATTTCAATAAGTATGTCGGCGGTTCTCCGGCGAATATCGCCGTCGGTCTGGCAAGGCTCGGCTGCAAGGTCGGCTTCCAGGGCTGCGTCAGCGACGACCGTTTCGGCGACTATGTGGTAGATTATTTCAAAAAGGAGGGAATTGATACCTCCCGCATCACAAGAGCAAAAAACGGCGAAAAAATCGGTCTGACCTTTACGGAAATCCTCTCCAAAACGGAGTCCTCTATTCTGATGTACCGTGATAATGTGGCGGATTTCTGTATGGAGCCTGAGGATATTGATGAGGCATATATTGCTTCCGCCAAGGCGATTGTCATCAGCGGTACGGCGCTTGCCAAGAGCCCCTCGCGCGAGGCTTGTCTCAAGGCGATGATGCTGGCGAAGAAGAATAACACCCGCATTATTTTTGATATCGACTACCGTGCTTATACCTGGAAAAGCAAGGATGAGATTGCCGTTTACTACAGCTTAGTGGCGCAGAATGCCGATATTATTATGGGCTCCCGCGAGGAGTTTGACCTCACCGAGGGTATTATCGGCGTGAAGGAAAGCGATCCCGAATCGGCAAAATACTGGCAGTCCTTCGGCGCGTCCATCTGCGTCATCAAGCACGGCAAGGAGGGCTCCACCGCCTATACGAACGACGGCAAATTCTACACCATTAAGCCGTTCCCGGCGGTGCTCTTAAAGGGCTTCGGCGGCGGCGACGGCTACGGCTCCTCCTTCCTGTATTCTCTGCTGCAGGGCAAGGATATCATCGACTGTCTGGAATTCGGTTCCGCCTCTGCCTCAATTCTGATTGCGGCGCATTCCTGTTCGGATGCAATGCCGACAGCGGAGCAGGTGCAGAGCTATATTGATAAATGCAAAGCAGAATACGGCGAAATGGTCGCCAGAGTGTAAACGGATATTTCAGAAACGGAAAGGAGCATTGCTATGAAAGTATGTTCAAATTGCGGTCATTTGCTGGAGGACGGCGTACGCTTTTGTGACGCCTGCGGTGCGCCGATAGCGGAGCAACCGAATGCTTCCGCACAGCCTCAACCGTCAACCTTCTATACCCCGCCTGTACAGGAGCAGCCTGTACCGCCGACTGAGCCCGTAAAGACCGAAGCCGCAGCAGGCACCTATTATACTCCGCCGCAGGCAGAGCAGCAGCCTTTTACGCCGCAGCCGGAACAGGCAGCCCCGCAGCAGAGCGCTGCACAGGGTTCCTATTATACCCCGCCGCAACCGCAGCAGACCGCAGCGCCCGGTACCTTTTACACCCCCGCGCAGCAGCCGCAGCAGCAGGCGTATAACCCCTATTCCTATCAGCCGGCGCAAGCCTATCAGCCGACGGAAACGAAGGCGAGCACCGGTCTTGCCGTGCTGTCCTTCTTCATTCCGCTGGCCGGTATTATCATCTATTTTGCCGAGAAGAAGTCACGCCCGCTGACAGCGAAAAAATCGCTGAAATGCGCTCTTATCAGCATTGCACTTCAGGTTGTGCTGACGATTGTTTTCTTCGTCTGCTTTACCATATTTGGCGTGAATTATGCCAAAAAGCACGGCGACGAAATACAGGACTTCGGTCAGCAGTTTGAGGATCAGTTCGGCGAGGACTTTGCCAGACAGTTCGAGGAGCAGTTTGAAGAGCAGTTTGGTCAGTCCCTGGATGACTTTGATTTCGATGAATATGTCGAGTCGCAGCAGGGCGAGGACAGCGGCAATTAGTTTGGAAAAGCCTTGATTTTTACGCCGGAATATGGTATAATATTAAAACGTATGAGGGAGTAGTTCCGCGCAATCCCACACATAGCGCGCGTTAAATCAACAACTTGTCGTAACGACTGGTTTAACTTTAAGTATTGGAATCCAGTACTTATTGAATGAGACTTATACATAGTCAATGCTATGTATAAGTCTTTTATTATAGGATAAAGGAGTATGTGTATGAAGGAGTATTTAAAACCGTTTGACGAGGTCATTGACGGTGTCAAATCCGGCCTTTCCGGATTATCCTCTGCAGAGGCGTCACGGCGTCTGGAGGAAAACGGTAAGAACAAGCTCGCAGAGGGTAAAAAGGATTCGCTGCTCAAGCGCTTTTTGTCGCAGCTTGCCGACCCGATGATTATTATCTTGATTGTAGCAGCCGTTATCAGCGCTGTGACTGCCACCTTCGGCGGTGAGGGCGAGGGCTATGCCGACGTCGTCATCATTATGGTGGTTGTTATTATCAACGCCGTGCTGGGCGTTTACCAGGAATCTAAAGCGGAAAAGGCGATTGAAGCCTTGCAGGAGATTGCCGCCGCCACCTCAAAGGTCATCCGTGACGGCAAGCTGCTAGACGTCAGAAGCGAGGACCTCGTTGTCGGCGATATCGTCGTTCTCGAAGCGGGCGACAGCGTTCCCGCCGACTGCCGTATTATCGAAAACGCTTCGCTGAAAATTGAGGAAGCCGCGCTGACCGGCGAGTCCGTTCCCGTGGATAAAACGACAGATGTTGTTGACACCGAGGGAAGCGATGATGTGCCGCTCGGTGACCGCAAGAATATGTGCTATATGGGCTCCAATGTCGTTTACGGACGTGGTAAGGCAGTGGTCGTTGCCGCCGGTATGGATACCGAAATGGGCAAGATTGCGGACGCGCTCACCCAGGCAAAGGACGAGGAAACACCGCTGCAGATGAAGCTCAATCAGCTATCCAAAATTCTCTCGATTTTAGTGCTCGGCATCTGCGTGTTTATTTTTGCGTTCAGCATCGTGCGCACGATTCTTGCCGGCGATAAGGTCACCTTTGATAATACGCTCTCCTTCTTTATGGTAGCGGTTTCGCTTGCCGTTGCTGCCATTCCCGAAGGTCTGGCAGCGGTGGTTACCATCGTGCTTTCCATCGGCGTTACCAAGATGAGTAAGCGCAACGCCGTAATCCGTAAGCTTACAGCGGTGGAAACGCTCGGCTGTACGCAGATTATCTGCTCCGATAAAACCGGCACGCTGACCCAGAACAAGATGACCGTTGTGGAATACAGAGGCGACGATGAAACCCTGCTTGCCACGGCGATGGCGCTGTGCTGTGATGCCGCGCTGCAGGAGGACGGCTCCATTAAGGGCGAGCCGACGGAGGCTGCCCTCGTTGCCTATGCCGATAAGCTCGGTCTGAAAAAATACGAGCTGGAGGCAAAATCCCCCAGAGTGGGCGAAGCGCCGTTTGACTCCGGCAGAAAGATGATGTCCACCGTTCACGAAACGCCGAATGGCTTTGTGCAGTACACCAAGGGTGCGCCTGATGTCGTGCTCTCCCGCTGTACGACGGTGCTGAAGGACGGCAAGCGTGTACCGATGACGGAGGAACTCCGCGAGAGCATTGCCGCGCAAAATAAGGAAATGGCCGACCAGGCGCTGCGCGTGCTGTGTGCCGCGATGCGCGTCCATTGGGAACAGCCGTCTAACGATGCCGCCGCACTGGAGCAGGAGCATGATTTCGACCAGATAGTGATCACGCGTCCCACAGTTGTGCTCGGCAACCAGGACATCGGTTTCCTGCCGGGGGACAAGGACCGCAAGATGTCTCCTTTCATGCAGCCTGTCATGGACAATATCGGGGTGATCAAGGAGAAGTTCCGCCCTTCCGGCAAAGAGGCGCTGAAGATCCAGCGGCTGATGGATGAGGGAAAAATAGTGATAGAACCCCTCGCTTTTATCAGGGGAAGGAGCCTCGGAAGGTCGTTCTTCATCATCGACGAGGCCCAGAACCTGACCCCCCATGAGGTCAAGACAATCATTACAAGGGCCGCGGAAGGTACCAAGGTGGTGTTTACAGGCGATATTTTCCAGATCGACCAGCCTTACCTGGACATGTGGTCCAACGGCCTGACGCACCTGTCCGACAAGATGGATGGGCAGAAACTGTTCGAGCACGTGTCGCTCCGCAAGGGAGAACGCAGCGAACTCTCGGAGCTTGCTGCCAAACTGCTGTAAATCGCGGACGTTTTTCATTATTTGAGATTTTATAGTATTTTTGCAGGATTTTCAG
>CALGGQ010000189.1 GCA_937915775.1 uncultured Clostridia bacterium
ATCCGGTGTTTCGGTAACAGCGAGAGAAAGATCGGTTACGTCATCCTCGATGGAAAGAACAAACTGCTTCTTCGGTGCAGCCGCTGTCATATTGTTATAAACAGCGATTACGTGAGCAGGCAGCGTATCCTTGGAGCCTAAGCCGTATCTACCGCCGTAAACCGGTACCTGGTCGAACTTCGTGCCGCGAAGAGCAGCCACAACGTCCAGATAAAGCGGCTCGCCGAGGGAACCGGGGTCCTTCGTTCTGTCGATAACGGAAATGCTCTTAACCGTTTCGGGAAGCGCGTCAACAAGATGAGCAGCGGAGAACGGTCTGTAAAGATGCACGCATACCATACCGACCTTTTCGCCTCTGGCATTCAGGAAATCAACGGTTTCCTTGATGGTGTCGCACACGGAGCCCATTGCTACGATAACTCTTTCGGCATCCTCAGCACCGTAGTAATTGAACAGCTGATAGTTTGTGCCGATTTTTTCGTTGACCTTATCAAGATACATCTGGGTAGCAGCCACAGCGTCGTTGTAATACTTGTTACAAGCCTCTCTGTGCTGGAAGAAGATATCGCTGTTCTCTGCGGAACCGCGGAGAACCGGTCTTTCCGGATTCAGCGCTCTGGCGCGGAAATCAGCAACATCCTGCATATCAAGCAGCTCGCGCAGGTCTTCGTAATCCCAGGTTTCAATCTTCTGTACTTCGTGAGAGGTACGGAAGCCGTCAAAGAAGTGCAGGAACGGAACGCGGCTCTTCAGCGTAGAAAGATGAGCCACGGCGCCGAGGTCCATAACCTCCTGAACATTGGCAGAGCAAAGCATAGCATAACCTGTCTGACGGCAAGCCATTACGTCCGAATGGTCGCCGAAAATGTTCAGCGCGTGGGTGGAAACGCAGCGAGCGGAAACGTGAATAACGCTCGGAATCAGCTCACCGGCAATCTTGTACATGTTGGGAATCATGAGAAGAAGGCCCTGAGAAGCTGTGTAGGTGGTGGTTAAAGCACCTGCGGAAAGAGAGCCGTGAACTGCGCCTGCAGCACCTGCCTCAGATTCCAGCTCGGCAACCTTAACGGTCTGATTGAAAAGGTTTTTCACACCCTTTGCCGCCATGGCGTCGGTTTCCTCAGCCATCGGGGATGAAGGAGTGATAGGATAGATAGCAGCAACCTCGGTAAACGCATAGCTTACGTGAGCGGCAGCGCTGTTACCATCCATGGTTTTCTTTTTTCTTGCCATTGGAATATCCTCCCTAAAATAAATTAACGAATTCATCGGTTGCGCGGAATTCAACATTCCGCAACTAACCAGCGTATATTATAACACTATAAAAGTTATTTTTCAACAAGTATTTTATATAATAGTGCGGAAATATAAAAGGGCGATTCAGAAATCGCCCTTAGTGACCGCTTATTAATCTTCATCCTCAAAGCTGATAATGCCGACAGCGGAAATATCCAGCGTGCAATCCTCGCCGCCGCACCAGACATCTGCTTCGTTGCCCTGATTTTCTAACTTAACATAAACCTTGACCCAGCCGTTATATTCCTTATCCGTGGTAAAATATATCGTCTGACCCTCCAGTTGTACGGGAATAACGCCTAAATCCTCCCACTTTCCGTCCTCTTCTCTGATTTGAACGGAAACCGTATCCTCCATCGCACCGAGCATCGGCAGAACGACATTAATCGTCACCTTACGCGGTACGGTGATGACAGCTGTCTTTGCTTCCAGCAGCGTCATATTGAGCGATGTCATTTTACCCGCAACGTTTTCACGCACGGCGCGCACGCCAAACTTATATGTCGTATCGGCAGACAGCTCCTCCAGCAGCAAATCGTGCGTCGGTATCTTGGCGTCGCCGTCCTTGAGCTTGCAAGGGATATCGTAATAGCCGGTCTCCTCATTATAACGGAACACCTCGTAATAATCGCAATCCACCTTATCCCATTTCAGCTCGATGGAATTCTCCGTAATCTTGCCGGTGCGGAAATTGCTGACATCGTCCGGTCTTGCCGGCTTCGTCACTGGCGGCTGCGTGGTTGCCGTCGTTGTGG
>CALGGQ010000190.1 GCA_937915775.1 uncultured Clostridia bacterium
TTTGGTGATGGTTTTACTACTCACGAATGTTGCATTATCTTCTACACTTTAAGAAACAAAATCAACTAAATTATTGATTATAAGTAAAATATACGTTATAATTGACATATAGTAAACTATGAAACGATTTTACTATATTTTTCTGACGGTTTGTTTTGTTTTCGTTACCGTCTGCTCATCGCATACGATTTACCGAAAGGTGCATATGACGACAGGGAACAGCGTTCATTCACGCCATACGGTTATCATTGATGCCGGTCACGGCGGTAAGGATGCCGGTACCATCGGTATTGACGGTACAAAGGAAAAGGATATTAACCTGAGCATTGCGCTGATGCTGCGGGATTATCTGGCTGTCAGCGGCATAAGAACGGCGATGACCAGGGAAGGGGATAACGAGCTTTATCCCGCCGGTAGCGATACCTCACGTTCTGATTTATATAATCGGCTTGACTTTGTTAATTCTTTTGACAATGCCGTGCTGATTTCCGTTCATCAAAATCATTTCAGCGATGAAAGAGAATGGGGCACGCAAATCTGGTATAGTGCCAATACGCCTCAAAGCAAGACGCTTGCTGACAGTATTCTGTCTAATGTGAAGCAATGGGTGCAGCCGGAAAACAAAAGAGAGAATAAAGTGTCTGATGACAGTTATTACATCCTTTATCAAGCCTCCGTTCCGTCCGTGATGGTGGAATGCGGCTTTATGAGCAACCGAAACGAAAACGAATTATTACAAAATCCGACTTATCAAAATCAATTCGCCTTTGTCATTCTGACAGGCGTTTGCGAGGAATTATAATGGCAGGAAAGAATAAATCAATTTACATCTGCTCCGAATGCGGATACGAAAGCGCCAAATGGTACGGCAAGTGTCCGCAGTGCGGCGAGTGGAACACAATGGACGAGCATACCCCGGTTGTTACGGGCAGCAAAGCAGGCAATACCGCCAAAGCAAGAAGCTCCATTCAGCCTGTACTGAAACTGCAGGAAATCAGCAGCGATATTGAAAAACGCATCATGACCGGCATTAAGGAATTTGATCGTGTACTCGGCGGCGGTATCGTT
Source organism: uncultured Clostridia bacterium (assembly GCA_937915775.1). GTDB lineage: Bacteria > Bacillota > Clostridia > Oscillospirales > Acutalibacteraceae > Eubacterium_R. The sequence goes on from CALGGQ010000190.1 coordinate 1,069, forward strand.
GAGGGCAGTCTGGTGCTTCTGAGCGGCGACCCCGGAATCGGTAAGTCCACCATTTTGCTTCAAATGTGCCAGAAACTCGGCGAGAGCGGCAAAATTCTTTATGTCAGCGGCGAGGAATCCGCCAGACAAATAAAGCTTCGTGCGAACCGTTTAAACGTCGATACGGAAAATCTGTATATCCTTGCACAGACGGACGTTGCTATTATCGTGGAAACGATTAAAGCGGAAAAGCCCGATGTCGTGATTATTGACTCAATTCAGACGATGATGCTTGACGAAGTTTCCTCGTCCGCAGGCAGTATTACGCAGGTGAGAGAGAGCACGAACATCTTTATGCACCTTGCCAAAAGCCTTGGAATTCCGATTTTTGTCGTCGGTCATGTGAATAAGGACGGCGCGATTGCCGGACCGAAAGTGCTGGAGCATATCGTCGATACAGTGCTTT
>CALGGQ010000191.1 GCA_937915775.1 uncultured Clostridia bacterium
CTTTGGTGATGGTTTTACTACTCACGAATGTTGCATTATCTTCTACACTTTAAGGGACTGCCTGTTATAGCAGCCCTTTGATTTTTATTTTGTTTTGATATGCTTTGTATCTGACCACTTACTGAAGAACGCTTTTGGTTCACCATCAACAGTGATTGTTTTATAGGTTCTGATAGTAAAATAATAATCCTTATTTCGTTTAAGCTTTTTTATTGTCCTTTTAAGCGTTTTGGAATTCGTTATTTTCGTATATTTTGCATTGGCAAAATTGCCCTTTTCCCAATAACGGATTTGGTAACCGGTTACACCGTCCACCTTATTCCACTTCCAGGTGATGCTATTTTTCCCTGCAACAATGCTTGTAAACGATGTTTTCTTTGGAATAATATTGAAACGAATCGTTTTGCTACCACTGTAATTACGCTTAAACTTAATGACGACTTCGCCCTTGCCGACATTCGTATTATTCTTATAGGTAACAGTATAGTTCTTCGGCGAAATGGTTGCACCGGAAGCATCTTTCAGTGTAACAGCGGGCTTTATCGCTTTACCTGTGTATGTAAAATCATAACCGGACAATTTAAATGTTTTGGGCTTATAAATCGTTTTGGTTGAAATCGTTTCGCCGCAGATAGAACACTTTTCATATAGTTTACCATTTTTCGTTAACGTTGCAACTTTGCTTGTAAAATAAGTTTTACTGTGAGAACAAATTTTAAATAAATAATTTCCCAGTCCCGCTTCATAGGAATATTCATATTTTTTTATTCTAATATAGTAATATCCGCTTTTAAGGTTATAAGATGTTTTATTTGATATGGAACCTGAACTGTTCGGTTCTATCACGTTATAGTATAATTCATTTCCCTCTGCATTGTATAGAGTGTACTCCATATTAGCCGATATACTGGAAACGACCTTGATAATATAATTTCCACCCTCGTTAACCTTGAATTTATAGTAATCATATTCATCGTTATAGGCAAGTTGTCCTTTGTATGACTTTCCTAAATCTATAGAATCTGCGGTCGAAATACTATTATTTAGATGACCGGTTTCGCTTTCCTCAAACGTTTCATTGGCAGCCAAAGAAGAAACGGTGAAAGTATACGGTCCGCATTCCTCATCGCGAATTTCATAATTATGATGATAACTGCCTCTACTGAAATTCAAATAATAGGTGCCTTTTAGAAGATGAATGCTTAAATAATCCGAAATAGTTAAAGGAGCGTCCTCGCGCAGCTCAATTGATTTCAGTTCTTGTCCCTCTTCAGAATATAGTGTTACATATAACACGCCTAATGTTCCGGTCATTTTTATGTTTAATTTAGCTGACTTATTAAGGATGATTTTATAATAATCCGTCCTGTCGTTCTGCGAAATCTGACCAAAGTACTGAGTGTTTTCTCCAACATTTTTTGCAGTCTGTATTGTATCATGTGAATCTTCAAAGCTAACGGTTGAGCTAACACTTTTTAATGTAAAAGTATAACTACTGTATTCAACATCTTCTCTGCTTCCGTTACCATTATAATCGGCTCTGTTAACTTTAAAATAGTATTGACCTTTTGTTAAATAAATCGTTCTATTGAACGATAATATCTGAGCCGATGACCATTGTGCTGCATCATTGGTTATTTCCGTTCCATTACTGTCAAAAATATTGAGTTGAATAGCCGCAATGCTGCCGTTAAACTGGAGTGACAAGGAGGCGGCACTGTTTATAGTAAATTTATAGTAATCAGTCTCATCCGTTCTTGTGATTTCACCAGAATAAGCAACCCCTAAAGATATGCTTCTTGCTTTTGCAATGGTGTCATAATTAGCAGCATGTGCTGAAATACTGAAAGCAACGGTCACTGTTATCAGTGTTATCACTGATAGAATTAAACTTAACAATTTTTTCATTTTCTTTTTCTCCTTTGATTAAAATAATAAAAAATGCGCAGCTTCAAGCTGCGCCAAAAACGCATGCCCAAAGCTGCGAAACCAATTCAACAATACCAAAAACTAAGCACGTCAAATAAGAGCATGCATTTTTATCAAAGAAGATAAAAATAGCGTGCGTAGTTTTTGACAAAATATGAAATTGGTTTCGCAGCTTTATTTTATCATCATTCCAACCAATCGTCAACCGAAAGTACATTATTTTTATATTGACTTATCAGGCGGTGCGGTGCTATATTTATAATAGAAAAAAATAAAGGAGAGATACTATGAAAAAGCTCGTGAAGTTGTTAAGCGTTGTGCTGGCGCTGGTGCTGGTATTTTCCACGACAAGCGTGGCGTTTGCCAAGACGAAAAGCGTGACGCCCGTTATCGTGCTGCACGGTCTCGGCGGCAGCGACCTTTACCAGAAAATCGGCACCGAGGATGAAGCGCGTATCGCGCAGTTCGGTCTGGACGTGCAGGCTATGGCGAAGGACAACACGATGCTCAGCGAAGTGCTCAAGCTCTTTACCGATGAGCAGGATCCAAACTATGATGTGCTGTTTAAGCACCTGGGCAACTATTTCAAAAATACCAATATCAATTTCAAAGCGGACGGCAACCCGAAGGACGGCGACGGCATCCTTACTTACTGGACAGATTCCCTTGCCAACCACACGGAATATCTGACGATGCGCGATTTTTCCATCCCTGTGATGGCACGGCAGATTGCTGACATCATCGGCGCAGAAAACGTTTACGCCTTCAATTACGACTGGCGTGTGGATCTGTGCGACACAGCGGATAAGCTCAACGAGATGGTACAGGCAGTCAAGAAGAGCACCGGCGCGCAAAAGGTGACGATTGTGGCACTGTCGCTCGGCGGTGCAGTCGTTTCCGCTTACATGGATAAGTATAAGAGCAAAAAGGACGTTGGACGTTATGTGCTTGTCAACCCCGCTTACCAGGGTGCCGACGCTACCAGAGCCTTTATGCTGGATTTACAGTTCGACAAGAAAAAGGTAATCCCCTATCTCAAGCATATGGAGCAGGCATACCAGGCGGGCGAGCAGGAAAACCTGTTCAAAGCCATTACGGCGCTCGGTGATGTCAGAATCAGCAACGCGCTGGATAACCTCAACGAGGATATCATCGGCAACCCGAAGATGCGTAAAAAGTTCTTCCTGGAGGTAGTGAAGCCGTGGATCGGCAACATTCCCACCTTCTACGAGCTGCTGCCGTACGACGATTTTGACAAGGCAGTCAGCACGCTCGTCAAGATGGGCTATCTGGATAAGAGCAGCGGGCTTTATAAGAAGATTCAGCGCTATCACAAGGTACAGGGCAGACTGGAGCACAACCTCAAGGTCGTCAAGAGAAGCGGCGCCGAGGTTGCCATCATCGCCAACTACGGCACAATGGGGCTCCCCGTAACCTCTAAGTATAAAAATCACAGCGACCTTTTGATTGACACGAAGTACGCTTCCGTGGGCGCAACGGTTGCCAAATACGGCAAGACGCTGACCGGCAAGAACGCCAAGGGCAAGTACGTTTCCGGCGATAAGATTATCAACGCCTCCACCTGCGCACTGAAAAACAACACCTGGTTCTACAAGGGCATTATCCACGGTCTGTATAAGTATAACGGCGGCGCCAACATCTTCATTGCGAACCTGGCAACCGGTCAGGTCAAATGCAATCTGAAAGCCGTTAAGAAAAAGTACGGCTACACGCAGTTTATGGTTGCCGACAATCCGCAGAACCTCACGAATCTCTAAATCAGAAGCAACAAAAAATCCGAGACAGTGTCTCGGATTTTTTTATTCACAAATAGCGGCAAACAGCTCGCGCAGGCGGTCAAGGTTATCGGTTAAATACAGATAACCGAACAGCGCCTCCACCCCCGTGGCAATATGATATTCGCCCTGGGAAGCCGATTTCGGGTTATGACCGACCTTGGCATTCCTGCCGCGCTTAAACACGGTAAGCTCCTCCTCGGTCAGAAGATCCTTGATTTTGTCATACGCCTCCGTCTGCGCCTTCGCGCTGACGTATTTTACGCTCTCGCGGTGCAAATCGCTCACGGGGCGGTTT
>CALGGQ010000192.1 GCA_937915775.1 uncultured Clostridia bacterium
AATCTCAGATGCCGAGCGGGCTGCATATCAGATGATGGAAGACCATCTGCAGTCAAAATATATTTTTAAAGACGTAAAAAATCTTCATGAGCTTCGAACCCATGCAGAAAGTAGAAGTAAAACCAGTGCTGACTTTGCAATTGTAAGCAGAGACTATCAGATTAAGCAGCTGCAGGAGCTTATTGCGGCAAAGGATGTTCATATAAGAAATATTGAGGCTACCAACCAGCACCTTCGCACCATATATGAGAATACTGTCAACACAAGAGGTTATCAAACCCTGGAAAGTATCAGAGCTATTAAGTCCATCCTGACAGGAAAGGATACTCCGGCAAGACAGGCGAAAAGACAAGCCCGACTTGAGGCAAAGGCTGCAAAGCAGACAGCCAAGGAAGCAAAGCGTCTTGAAGCGCAAGGCTCTGTGGCGCCAAGTATAGCTGTACATCTTCACCTTTTCTATCCGGATTTGCTGCCAGAGTTTGTCAGCTATTTTAACAATATACCATATCATTTCGATTTTGTTAAGCGTTTTTTCATTGTTCACACCTCATTTATCAAACAATCGCAATCGGGATTAAATGGATTTCAGCAGCTTCGGCAGCTTGGCAATCGTCGCGCCGAGACGCCAGAAGATTCTGTTAAAGCCGACGAAGGTGGACTTTCTGTCATCCAGAATCATCATCAGTCCCTCTGCCTGCTTGGCGGAGAAAGCACCCATGGACATCGCAATGAAGTTACGAATCGGAATCTGGGTAGCCATAGCCGCCAGCATCTTGCCGTCGCCGTTCGCATCGGAGCCCATACCGCCCATAATCTTTTCAATCAGACGGCAGATTCTTCCGCCCCACTTGGTATGTCTTGCGTCGTTAAGGCAGCAGTACTTGTCAATTTCCTTCTCCGTGTCAATATCGGGGCTTGGCAACTCGCCGTTGAAGGTCCGATAAACCGCCGCAAAATCATCACGGGAAATGGCGGCAACGTTATCGTAATATGCCGGAGCGGTAGCTCTGTAATCGGGAACTTCACCTTCTACAGTGCCTTCCACATAAACCTGTGCGCCGAGGCGGATATCCTGGGAGGAAGCGCCGACGCCGATCACGAATTCGCCGGACTCTACGAACCAGCCGTTCGTCAGTACATTGAAGAACGCGAACGCTCTCTTATCCAGCGTTAAGGTAACCTCAGCGGATTCGCCTGCCCTGATAAATACCTTCTTGAACGCACGCAGCTCCTTCTTCGGGCGGAAGATGGTGGATTCCTTATCCGCTACATAAAGCTGCGCAATCTCCGCGCCGTCTCTGTCGCCGGTGTTGGTAATCGTAAAGGTAACATCAAGGGTGTCGGTATCCTTAATTCTGTCGGCAGACAGCTTGATATCGCTGTAAGTAAAGGTCGTATAGGACAGACCGTAGCCGAACGGGAATACCACATTCTTGTTCGCTGCGTCATAATATCTGTAGCCGATATAAACGCTCTCTCTATGCTCGGAGGTAACGGGCCCGCCCGGATAGTTGCCGGCAGTCGGATTATCCTCAAAGGAAGCGGGATAGGTTTCCGCCGTTTTACCGGACGGGTTGACCTCGCCGGTGAGAATTCTCGCCACGGCAATGCCGGTTGCCTGACCGCCGAGACCGGAGTTCAGCAAGCCCTTTACCTTATCAAGCCACGGCATCAGCACGACGGAACCGCCGGCAAGAACAACCACGGTATTCGCGTTAGCCGCTGCCATTCTTTCAATCAGCGCATTGTGGGAGGACGGCATATTGATATCGGCTCTGTCGTAGCCCTCGCCCTCGAATTCCTCTGTCAGACCGGCGAATACCAGCACAACATCGGCTGCCTTTGCCGCTGTCTCCGCCTCGGCAAACAGTTCTTCGTTCACTTCGTCCTTGGACTTCTCATAGCCCTTGGCATAGGTAACGTCAACGCCGAGCTTCTTCAGATTGTCAAGCGCGTTATCAAGCTTCGTCGGATTGATAACAGAGGAGCCTGCTCCCTGGAAACGCGGGGATTCCGCCAGCTCACCGATAACGGCAACCTTCTGCCCTGCCTTAAGCGGCAGAATATTATCGTCATTCTTCAGCAACTGCATCGAGCCCTCGGCAATTCTGGCGGCAATCTCATGGTGCGCGTCAGCGTCAAAGGTGTGCGTTTCCGCCAGCGCCGGCTTGGATTTCACAATCAGGTCAACAACGGCGTCCACTCTTTCGTTGAGAACCGCTTCGTCGAGTTCGCCGTTTTGCACTGCCTTAACAATTAATTTGGTGTTGAGGTCGCCCGAGGACGGCATCTCTAAATCCGTTCCGTTGATTAAACCGGGAATACGGTCAACGGATGCGCCCCAGTCCGTAACGATTAAGCCCTCAAAGCCCCATTCATCTCTTAAAATTTCCTGCTGCGTGTGGTGATTTTCGGAAGCGTAAACACCGTTGATTTTGTTATACGCATTCATAATAGTCCAGGGCTGCGCCTCTTTGACGGCGATTTCAAATGCGGGGAGATAGGTTTCACGCAGTGTTCTTTCGTCGATCACTTCATTGAGCACCATTCTGAACGCTTCCTGTGAATTCGCACAGAAGTGCTTGAGCGAAGTGCCGACACCCTTGGACTGCACGCCGTTGATAATCGCAGCAGCGCACTTACCGGCAAGATACGGATCCTCTGAAAAATATTCAAAGTTTCTGCCGCAGACCGGTGAACGCTTGATATTTGTACCGGGGCCGAGGATGGTGGAAACCTTTTCCTGCAGGCATTCCTGACCCATCGCTTCACCTTCCAGCTTCAGCAGCTCGGGATCCCAGGAGCAGGCAGAGGTAGCAGCAGGCGGGAAGCAGGTGGTCGGCACGGAGTTGCCGAGGCCGATGCCCTTGCTCTTCTTGGCGCCTTCCGGCTCCACATAATCCTTGCCCTTCTGCTTACGCAGACCGTGAGGGCCGTCGGTAATCATAATCTTCGGCAGACCGAGCTCCGGCGCTTCCTCTAAGTGCCAGTAATCGTAACCGGATACGAAAGCAGCCTTCTGCTCCAAACTCATTTTTTCAACGATTTCAGGGTGTTTCATTCCAAAATCTCCTTTCAACAGAAGTAAATCTATTATTACAGGATATATTATACAATAAATTATTTAATTTGTCACTATTTTTATTAAAAATAAATAAAATAGATAACGGACATCTGTCCGTTATCTGACTGTTCGGTTATGAAAAAGTGATAAG
>CALGGQ010000193.1 GCA_937915775.1 uncultured Clostridia bacterium
GAAAGACCCGGACGGGACGGTATAGCTCACGGCCGCGCCCCGGATAACGCCCATGTAAAAATATTTACAGAAAATATATTGCCAAATTCATGTTTATATGTTAGAATAGATAGTGTGGGGGATAATTTCTGCTCAGGTCACTGCATCTGAATATCTATCCTCAAAAGGAGTAGTTTTATGTCAGTTTATCGTGTTTATGTGGAAAAGAAAAAGGGTAACGATATTGAGGCAGGTCACATTTTAAGCGATTTGCGCGAAAATGTCGGCATCACGGCGCTTGAGGATTTGCGGCTGATTAACCGCTACGATGCTGAGGGCATCAGCGAGGACGAATTCAGGCAGGCGGTGCGCCAGGTCTTTTCAGAGGCAAACCTTGACAACGTGTACTACGACCTCGGCTGCGTGGCAGGCTGGCAGTATTTCGCCACGGAATACCTGCCCGGTCAGTACGACCAGCGTGCCGACAGTGCAGCACAGTGCATTCAGCTGCTGACCGCGGGCGAACGCCCGACCGTTGCCTCGGCAAAGCTCATCGCTTTTCAGGGCGATATCACGCCCGACGACCTTGCCAAAATCAAAGCCTATATGATTAACCCGGTGGAGAGCCGCGAAGCATCGATGGACCTGCCCGAAACACTGGACATCCGCTCCGATATACCGGCAGACATCGTCCGTATTCACGGCTTCATCCAAAAAACCGATGAGGAAATCGCCTCCTACCACAGCGAAATGGGCTTTGCGATGAGCGTTGCCGACCTCTGCTGGGTACGCGATTACTTCAAAAACGACGAACACCGCGACCCCTCCCTGACCGAGCTCAAGGTTATTGACACCTACTGGAGCGACCACTGCCGTCACACCACCTTTGCCACCCAGCTCGATGAAATCACAGTAGACGAAAGCAAGTATGCCGCTGCGATTGAAAAGGCGCTGGCGGATTATTTTGCCGTCAGACACGAAGTTTACGGCGAACGTAAGGACAAGCTCGTCTGCCTGATGGATATGGCTTGCATCGGCACCAAGGTGCTCAAAAAGCGCGGGCTGGTGCCCGATCTTGATGAGAGCGAGGAAATCAACGCCTGCTCCATCAATATTGACGTGGAAATCGACGGCAAAAAAGAGCCGTGGCTGCTCCAGTTCAAAAACGAAACGCACAACCATCCGACGGAGATCGAGCCCTTCGGCGGCGCGGCGACCTGCCTCGGCGGCGCTATCC
>CALGGQ010000194.1 GCA_937915775.1 uncultured Clostridia bacterium
TGATATCGTTCGATAGTATGCGGTATTTTGCGCCCAAAAACCAGGCTGAGCGCATGCAGCATACGCTCACGGTGCCAAGCACCGAATCATTAGAAAAAAGGAGAGATGATTATGAGAACGAGCAAAAAATTACTAAGCTTATTTTTAGCCTTAGTAATGGTAATCACCAGTTGCTCTGTTGGGTTCACCGCCTTTGCAGCAGACGGTAATCAGACAGACTACAACAATAGCTACTGGAACAACAAAACCGATGCCGAAGCAGCATTTGACACCATCAACAATCTGCTTGGCGCTGCGCTGCAGATTGACGCGCTCAAGAACCTGCTGCAGGATAACAATATCGTTAATCCTGTTACAAAGGACACCACGCTGAGCGACGTCGTTTACGGCGCGTCGCCGATGTTGCTGAATCTGCTTGGCGGTCTTGGTACGCTGAACCTGAGCGTTATCGGCGGTCCTACCATCGAAATGAGAATGAAGAAGTCCGACTTCCTCAAGCTCAAATTAGGTGAGGACACCTATAAGGGCTCAGCCAGAGAGTACTATGACAAATGGTATGAGCCGCTGGACGGCGACGAGGACGACTTCCTCGATTTCTACGCCCTGTACGGTATCTGCCAGAAGAATCAGGACGCTGACGGCGATTTCGGCACCTACTGCAAGAAAACGCTGAAAGCACTGGACGCACTGTATGAATCCATCCCTGCTCCGGTTGAAAAGGAAAAGGAATACGCTGAATCCGAGCTTAAGCTCAAAGCCGCAAACGAATGGCTGGACGGCGTAGCGGCGGAAGCCTCCGTCGGTCAGGCTTACATGCTGCAGGTGCTGGAGGATTACGAAACCGCTTCCTATAACGATGCAACGCTGGCGGACTTCTCCGCTGCCGACATCGAGGGAACCGATGGCAAGTACCTGCTGGATTATTACAATAATTTATTCAGCAAGCTCGGTATGCCAGCCATCACGAACCTTGCAGAGCTGCTTTATTATGCAAGGGGCGACCTTTCCAAATACAATATTATCTACAGCCTGTACTTTGACCTTATCGGTAAAGGCGGCGGCACGGTTGACCCGTCTGCTCTCGGCGTCAGCGGCGACACCGCAAGAGAGGTAGCGGACAACTTCCACGCTTCCACCGATTACTGGACGGAAATCGGCATGTACGGCTACATTCCCGGTCTGAACCTGATGACCTGGGACGACACGCTGGACGGTCCTCCGTTCGAAGCTTATTTTGACGCCTACACGCTCAACCAGCTGTTCTACTTCTTACCGAACGGCAAGGATATGACCGATATTGACGGTATCGGCGATATCACCTCCGGTTATTTCAAAGAAATCACCAAGGGCATGGCTATCGAAGCCGGGCTTGACGTTGACGGCATTGAGCTCACTGACGCTCAGTGGGCGGCGATTGCTGCCTGCGGCGCAGAGGACGCTGCAGCGCTGCGCGAATACGTGAACGGCAGCGATGTCAGCGACGCGGTAAAAGGCTATTTTAACGCCCTTCCCGATGCAACGCTGAACGACCTTGCTGCTAACGGCGCTTTCTCCGACGGCGAACAGTCCACGTTCGATGAAATGGGCATCAGCACGCCGAAAGACCGTATCAACACGATGGTCTATTCCCAGCTGCTCATTGACAAAGTGATGTGGGCAAGCAAGAAGGATACTTACGTCAACACCAACATCACCTCCGAGGTAAAGGTGCTTGATTTCTATCTGGAATATATCGCAAACGACCCGGGTCAGGAGCCGGATAACTCCGAGCAGTATGAGCCTTACGAGGGTCCGGTTTACGAATACGTAGACTATGCGTTTGCCGACGAGCTTACCGTTGACGTTGTTAACGCCATGATTAACGACTTCCTCGCCCTGCTCGAGATGGACCTCATCAAGAATTTCTTTGCCGGCGTTACCACCGACATTGATCTCAAGAAGAGCCTGACTGACCTCTGGATTAATCTCTATGAGCATCCTGCTGAGACTGTCTTTGAGCTGATTCCGCTGCTGACGGTACTGGTGGATGAATTAATCCTGCCGCTCATCATTCATGAGGAGACCGGCGAAAACGGACTGATTGAAGAATTGCTGATGGGTCTGCTGGCAAACTACACGCAGGCTACCGGCAGCGATATCGGTATCGGTCAGCTCCACTTTGACCTGAACAAAGCGCTTCCTGCCATCCTTCATTTCCTGACAGGCGACCAGGCAGGCGCTGTCGCGATGCTCGATTACAACTTCCACGAGGACTACCACGTTGTTGACGACGAGGGCAATCCGGTTCTCGATGAGGACGGCAACGAAATCGTTTACCACTATGATAACCGTGTTCCGCGCTTCCTCAACGTTTACATCGTTGACGGCTTTATCGCTCAGGCGGGCGACGCGATGGGTCTCGGTGCAAAGCTGGCAGAGCTGATTAAGAAGGACGACCCGGAGGGCCAGCAGCAGTTAGCCCCCATCCTGGGCGAAATTCTTGACGAAGTTCTTACCTTCCTCAAAGACGCAGTTGACGAATATCTTGCCGAGCATGCAAATGACACAAGATACAACGCGCTGCCGAATTCCGATACCTCTGAGGGTGCTCCGGCATACGTTGTTGTCGCTTCACAGAAGGGGCTCAACAACATTTCCGTTGCACTGCCGCAGTTAATTAATATCATCGGCCAGAACTTCATGAAGAAATACAATGTTGATTCTGACTGGACCTTTACATATGAAGGGAAAATTGAGGAGCGTACCGTTACCTTTGAGGCAGACCGTACCGCTTACTCCGCAAAAGAACTGATCAACACGCATTTCCAGACCTTTAAGGACTTCGCAGCAGAGGATTCTACTGCAGCGCCGGCTGACATTCTGGCACAGTTCATCGACCTGTTAATCGGCAACTGGATTAACGGTCTGCTTGACTTCCTGAATGACAACTTTATGGACAGCAGCGCCGACAATAAGTTCATCGGTAAGCTGCCGCTGCTGCAGGGTCTGTTGGAAGCACTCGGCGGCTTCGGCGAAAAGAGTATTATTACCGATGTTCTGAACGGTCTCTTCCAGCTCAAGAGAAGCGAGGACGCTTCCTTCACGCTGCAGGAGAGAGCAACCGGCTTTGTCGGCTTCAGCAACGCTTCGGGATTCTTCCTTATTAATAATATCCAGTTCGAAAAAGACGGCGAGAAGAGAGGTTTAATCCCCTTCGTCCAGGCAATTATTGCTAACAGCGACAACACCCAGCAAACGAATGCCGGTCTGGCATCGGCTCTGGCAGGTCCGCTGCTTGCGAACTCCAAGAAAGCAAATGTTTCCGCTGCAGGAACAGATTATGACAAGCTGCTCACTCAGAAGAATATTGATGCTGCAAACAAGCTTGTCGACGCACTCGACGGAATACTCGCATCTCTCTTTGCTAATACTTCACTGAACGGATTCGATTTAGATTCGACGGATAACCTGCTTGCCAGCATCTTTACCGTTGGCTCGAACTATCTCGGCAATCACAACATGAATCAAATCATGGTTATGCTGAACAGCTTCTTCTACTATGTCAACGGAGAAGCCTACGGCGATGTGAACGACGGCAGAAAGTTCGCTTCCGGTCCGGATGAAAACGGCGATATTGATGTTAATAAGGTTTACACGGCATCCAATCTTTCCGTATTCGTTATTCAGTTATACTCCCTGGTTGAGAATCTGGTTGACTATCTCTTCTATAATGAAGACAGCGGCCTTCTGCAGCACCGTGATCCTAACATGCTGATTGCGGATGCGCTGTACGGTCTGGTTTCACCCGACGCTGTTGCCATTCGTCTGAGCGACGATTATGCAGACACGGCAAAGGTTCTTCAGGATAAGAAGTATCTCAACTGGAATGACTTTAAGGTTGAAATCACCGAGCTGAACATTCAGCGCAAGTCATATGCTAAGAACTATCTGAAATTTAACTTTGATAACGGCAATAAGGACGCGTTCTTCAAAGGCCTCGGCGAATCGCTCAGCGGTATTGCCGGCGTACTCGGCGCTATCCTGGTAACCACCTACACCGATGCCGAAGGCAACACCAAAACCGGCAAACGCTATTACCTCAGCGACGGCGTCCGCTGCGAAAACGGCTCCTATCTGATCGGCAGCACCTACTACATCTTCGTCGATTCCATCCTGCAGACCGAGCCCGGCTGGGTCGACGCCGGCGGCAGCCGCTATTATATCAAGTCGGATGGATCCGTCCGCACCGGTTGGTGGACGACCAAGGGGAAAACCTATTACTTCAACTCCATCGGCAAGCTGAGCACCGGTCTTGTCATGATCAGCGGCTCTCCGTACTATTTCTATGACGGCACAGAGAAAGACGGCGGCGAAAAATACACGATGGCCAAAAGCACGACCGTCAACGGCTACAAGATCAACAGCAAAGGCGTCTGCACCAATCTATCGACCAAGACGGAGCTTTTGCTCGAGGCGCAAAACCACACCAGTATCAACAACTATCTCATCGTCATCGATCATATTTACTGCGGACTGGGCATCTATAAACGGGACAGCAACGGCGACTGGTACACCTACAAGTACATGAGCTGTGCTCCCGGTAAAGCCTCCACCCCCACCTATACCGGAACGTATAAGATCACATCCAGCCGCGGGTATTACTTCGACTCCGGCTCCGTCCGATGCTTCTGGTACTCGACCTTTAACGGGAATCAAGCCATCCACAGCGTCCTGTACTACCCTGAGGGCGGCTTGGCCGACGGCCGTGTCGGTATGCGCCTATCCCACGGATGCGTACGCATACCCTATTCGGAAGCCAAATGGATTTACGACTACATCCCGACCGGGACGACCGTCGTCGTAATTTGACGCTATTCAATCCCATACGGAAAGGCGGCAGAGACAAACGTCTCTGCCGCCTTTAAAAATAATACGACCGTCCGCCAATACGCAGCACATGCCGCGGAGTGTCCGCGTCCGGATTCGAGATCGGA
>CALGGQ010000195.1 GCA_937915775.1 uncultured Clostridia bacterium
GGTCGAGCACACTGCCCTGCGCAATGAACTCTTTAAACTCTTTAAAAAACTTTTTCATTTGCTTATTCTCCTTTGCAAAATATTTTAAGCAACTTTATTTTAGCACATTATTCCGTTAAAATCAAATAAAATCAAAGGTTGGAATAAAATTTTTGTCAGATGAGGAACGTTTTTGCAGCAGCACGTTTTCAAGTCCGAGATTTAAGGCGTGCGCAACGACTTTTTCATACTCTCGTTTCGTAATTTGTCTATTAATTTCCGGAAAGTCCGCAAGGTCGCCGCAGGGCGTATACTGCGCCATCAACGAAAGCATCCGCGCAGGATAGGCTTTGCTCAGAAAATCGAGGACGGCAAGCGAGGAATTCGTGTTCGACGGCAGCACCAAATGGCGAATAATAAGTCCTTTTTTCAGCATACCGTTTTCATCAAACATATCCTGCGGTTGCTGCCGGTTCATTTCGGCAAGGGCAGCCTTTACCACTTCGGGATAATCGGCGGCGCGGCTGTAGCGCAGCGCCTTGTCAGGTCGGATATACTTAAAATCGGTTAGATAGATATCCACTAACCCGTCGAGCTTCTGCAGCGTTTCCACCGTTTCGTAGCCCGAGGTGTTCCAGACAACTGGCACGGACGGCTTGTAGGTTTGCAGCACGGAAACAAGGCGGTCGGCATAATGCGTCGGGGTAACGAGGTTGATATTTTCCGCACCCTGCGCTATCAGATTTTCACAAATGTCGATAAACCGTTTATCACTGATTTCCGTTCCCTTGTTTTCGCGGCTGATTTCACCGTTCTGGCAGTAGACGCACTGCAACGAGCAGCCGCTGAAAAAGACGGTGCCGCTGCCGTTTTTGCCGCTGATGCACGGCTCCTCCCAATAATGCAGCGCCGCGCGCGCAACACGAAAAGCCGCAGGGCTTCGGCAGACGCCGACGGCTTTTTCACGGTCAATACGGCATTTTCGCGGACAGGCTTCACACATCATAGCAGCGCCTTATAAATATCGTTTTTCTTAAACGGGGTATGGGCAGCAACCTCCTTGGCGGCGGCGTTCACGCTCATGCCGTCCCGCACAAGCTGCTGCGCTTCGGCAATCGCCTCCTCCAAAGACAGCGGCGTTTCCTCCGGCGTTTTTCCGGCGAGGATTAAGACGAATTCGCCCTTCGGCTTTTCGGCTTCGTATCGTGCGATCGCCTCGGACAGTGTGGTGCGAACGACCTCCTCGTGAATCTTGGTGAGCTCGCGGACAAGGGCGATTTCGCGCTCGCCGAAGGTCTGATAAAAATCGTGCAGCGTGTTCAGCAGCTTGTGCGGCGCTTCGTAAAACACCATCGTGCGCGGCTCGCTTTTCAGCTGCTCCAGGTGCTCGCGGCGCGACTTTTTGCTGACGGAGAGAAAGCCCTCAAACGTAAAGCGCCCGACGGACATCCCCGAAACAGCGAGCGCGGTGGCAAACGCCGTCGGTCCGGGTACGGCTTCGACCGTTACCCCGTGCGCGCGGCACAGGCGCACCAAATCCTCGCCGGGATCGGAAATCGCAGGCATACCCGCGTCCGTCACCACGGCGCAGCTTTCGCCGTTCAGAAGGCGGGAGAGGATGATTTCCCCGCGCTCCCGCTTATTGTGTTCAAAATAGCTGACCAGCTCGTTTTTAATGTCAAAGTGATTCAGCAGCTTCAGCGTTACCCGGGTATCCTCCGCGGCGATAAAATCCACCGTGCGCAGAATTTCCGCGGCTCTCGGCGAAAAATCGCCGAGGTTGCCGATTGGCGTGCCGACCACATATAATGTTCCGCTCATCGTACCTTATCCTCATAGCCGTCGGCATACGAGCCGTAGACCGCCAGCATTTCTTCACTGAATTTGTTATCCCCGTTTTTCAGCAGCAAATCGGGCTCGGTGATTAAAAACGGCTTCGCACCCTTTTTGCCCTCCACGAGAAAGAGGAACGGCGCCTCCCCCGCCTTATCGCACACAAAGCGCAGCCGCTTGGGCTCAAGCTGATGCTGCCGCATCACCGTCAGCGCGTCCACCAGCCGTTCCGGACGGTGACACATACAAAAGCGCCCGCCCCAGTTGAGCAGATAACTTGCCGCCTTGACGGCATCCTCAATGCTGCAGCAGACCTCGTGCCGCGCAATCCGCGCGCTATCGCCGAGGGATTCAATGCCCGTGTTCAGCGGCTTATACGGCGGATTCATCGTCACCAGCGTAAAGCTGCCGGCGGCAAAATGCGCCTGTATCTCCCGTAAATCACAGCAGTGCGGCACCAGCCGTTCCTGCAGACCGTTATAGGCAACGGAAGCGTTTACCTGCTCGATGGCGTTTTCCTGAATATCGAGACAGTGGACGGTACTCTGCGCTTTATCGCGCAGCCACAGCAGCGGAATGATGCCGCAGCCTGTGCCCATATCCATCGCCTTATCCTTGCGCTTGACGCCGGCAAAATAGGCGAGCAGCACCGCGTCCGTCCCGAAGGTGTGGTCCTCAGTGACGGCTACTTTAATGTCATCACTCAGTCGCTCATAGGTATAGCTCATACGATGCCTCCGTTGACGCCTAAAACCTGACCGGTGATGTATGCGTTTTCCGCGAGGAACAGGACGGCTTTTGCCACCTCCTCGGGTGTGCCGAGCCTGCCAAGCGGCACCTGCTGCGCCAGCTCGTCCTTATCAAACGGGGCGTTCATGCGCGTATCAATAATGCCGGGCGCCACGCAGTTCACAGTAATGCCCGACGGCGCCAGCTCCTGCGCGAGCGCTTTGGTAAAGCCAATCACGCCCGCCTTCGTCATGGAGTACAGCGTTTCACACGAGGCGCCGCACTGCCCCCACATGGACGATAGATTGATGATGGCGCCCTTGTGCTGCTGCAGCATACCGAGCGCCGCATACTTCGAACAGAAATAGACCGCCCTTTCATTCACGGCGGTGACGGCTTCATAGTCGTCCTCCGTCACGTCGTTAATCATCTTCACCAGCGAGACCGCAGCGTTATTCACCAGCACATCAACCGTGCCGACAGTTGAAAACAGCCTTTGGATTGCCGCCGTGTCGGCTAAATCGCACGGGACGGCGGTGACGCCGTCAAGCGCCGGCTGCGCGGTATGGCAGGTAATGAACACCTCATACCCGTTTTCTTGGAACAGCAGCGCGCACGCGCTGCCGATGCCGGTGGCGCCGCCTGTAATCAATACTTTCTTCATATTATCACCAAAACAATCTTACCATTTATTGTTGAAATTTTCAACGTAATAATATATAATTTAATCAATATTATGATGAGGTAGGCTATGGAACGAGAATTTTACACGATTTCCGTCTATGTGGACGAGAACGAAAATATGATTGGCATCCCCTGCGGCGAGAGCGACAAATACGGCATCGCCGATATTGACACCGTGCTGCTGCTGAACGCGCCGTATACGGACAGCCAGCTGGAAGCGTATATCGAAAAGGTGCTGGACGCCTGCTACACCAAAAAGCACAACGATGCGGTGGAGACCTCCACCATCGAGCGCTATACCAAGAAAAAGGGCTTTGTGAACGCGACGGCGGATTACACGCTGCTCTCCATCGTGAAAATGCAAAGCGGTTATTCGCTGATGCCGACCTTTAACGATTACGAGCGCGGACCGCTCGCGATTGACGACGACGAGCATATCGTGCCGCTGAACTATCAGGAGGGCGAGCTGGCGGAGGTCATCCGCGGCTTCATCGAGGTTTATGTGAAAGCCAATATGTTCTACAAGGAAAAGGCAGAGCTGGCGGCGGAAAAGGCGGCAAAGGAAGCGGCAGAGAAACAGGCAAAGGAAAACTAAATGCATCTTTTAACCATTAATCGCGAGCACTATCTCGGGCAGGCGGACCCGTTTATCCTCAAGGCTGAGGGCAGATACTATATTTACACCACCGGTCACGACGGCATTTATGCCTATCAGAGCGACAGGCTGACGGACGGCTGGGAATTCTACGGACGCGTGATGACGGTGGAAGGTCACGAGGGCTTCTGGGCGCCGAGCGTGATAGAGCTGGACGGCACCTATTATATGTATAACTCCTTTGAGTTTTACGGTGACACGCCGGATAAGGGCGGTCACCG
>CALGGQ010000196.1 GCA_937915775.1 uncultured Clostridia bacterium
ATCCGCTGCCAGCGAATATGAACAAATAGCAAGGGACGTAAGGCTGGCAAAGGAAACGGGATGCGCTTATCACGTATGCCACGTTTCAACAAGGGAAAGTGTAGAGATCATCAGAAAGGCCAAAAAGGAAGGGGTAAACGTAACCTGCGAGACGGCACCTCATTATCTGCTGCTTTCAGATGAGGATCTTATAGAGGACGGCAGGTTCAAGATGAATCCTCCGTTAAGGAGCCCCGGGGACAGGGATGCTCTGATAGAGGGTATTAAGGACGGGACCATAGACATGATCGCTACGGATCATGCTCCCCACAGCCGGGAGGAAAAGGCCGGAGGATTAAAGAACAGCCTCATGGGGATCGTAGGCCTCGAGACGGCATTTCCTCTTCTTTATACTTATCTGGTGCTCCCGGGTGTCATCAGCCTTGAAAAGCTGGTGGAGTTAATGTCTGTTAATCCGGGAAAGAGGTTTGGCATAGATCTGGCTGATGATCTTATAGTGTTTGATGTGTCATCCTCTTACAGGATAGACCCGGATGAATTTTTAACTATGGGAAGGGCGACTCCGTTTGCCGGGATGGAAGTTAAGGGCAGATGCTTAATGACGGTATGCGGCGGAAAAACAGTTTATCAGTCAAAGGATTTTATTAATAAAGAAGGGAAGTAATATGGCAAAGAGAACAGATTTAAAAAAGATCATGATCATAGGATCGGGCCCTATCGTTATAGGGCAGGCAGCAGAGTTTGACTATGCGGGTACCCAGGCATGTCTGGCCCTTAAGGAGGAAGGATATGAGGTGCTGTTATGCAATTCCAATCCCGCCACCATTATGACGGATACCGCCATTGCAGATAAGGTATATATGGAGCCTCTGACTCTGGAATATATTGCCAAGATCTTAAGATATGAAAGACCTGATGCCATTATTCCCGGGATCGGCGGCCAGACCGGTCTTAACATGGCCATGCAGCTGGAAAGGAAAGGAATCCTCAGGGAGTGCCAGGTGGAGCTGCTGGGAACTACCGGAGAAAGTATAGAGCAGGCGGAGGACAGGGAAAAATTCAAGGAGCTCTGTGAAAGTATCGGAGAGCCCACTATCCCCTCTGAGATAACATATGACCTGGAAAGCGCGAAGGAAGCCGCCAAAAGGATAGGATATCCCGTGGTGCTGCGTCCCGCGTTTACCCTGGGAGGAACAGGAGGCGGATTTGCCAATAACGAAGAAGAACTGGTGGATGTGGGCATCAATGCTTTCAAGCTGTCCCCTGTGCATCAGGTACTTATAGAAAAGAGCGTTAAGGGATATAAAGAGATCGAGTTCGAGATGATGAGGGATGCCGAGGATAATGTTATCACCATCTGCGGCATGGAAAACGTGGATCCTGTGGGAGTTCACACCGGCGACTCCATAGTTGTGGCCCCGATAATGTCCTTAAGTGACGAAGACCTCAATATGCTGAACGAAAGCGCCGTCAAGCTGATCAGAGCCCTCAAGATAAACGGCGGATGCAACGTTCAGTTTGCCCTTGATCCCTTCTCCAGCAAATATTATCTCATCGAGGTAAATCCCCGGGTGTCCCGTTCCTCGGCGCTTGCGTCAAAGGCCAGCGGATACCCCATCGCAAAGGTTACCGCCAAGATAGCCGTGGGAATGACCCTGGATGATATACAGATAGCAAATACCACGGCTCACACGGCCCCTGTGCTGGATTATGTTGTCGCTAAATTCCCGAGATTTCCGTTTGACAAATTCGCGGGAGCTCCCAATACACTGGGAACTCAGATGAAGGCCACAGGCGAAGTGATGGGCATCGGCACCACGCTGGAGGAGTGCTTTTTGAAGAGCGTGCGCTCGCTGGAAACGGGCGTGAACCACCTCTACATGGCCAAGTTTGACAGCTACACGCCCGAAGAATTGTTTGAATACATCTCCACCTTCCGCGCGGACGGCATTTTTGCCGGAACGGAGCTGATCTCCCGGGGCGCGGATCTAATGAAGATCCACGAGGCCACCATGATCACGCCCCTGTTTTTGGAGGCGCTGAAAAACGTGATCGACATGGAAAACAGGCTCAGCGCCAACAAGGGCGACGTAAAAACGCTGGCCGAGGCCAAGGCTATGGGCTTCAGCGATAAATACGTGGCAAGGCTGTGGAAAACGGACGAGCTTTCCGTATACAACCGGCGCCGCGCGGCGGGCCTGAAGCCCGTGTTCCGCATGGTAGATACGCTGCACACCGGCAAATACATCGCCTATCTCTATTCCTCCTACGCTAATCTGCTGGATGAAAACATCAAAAATGAATCCCGCCTGACAGAAAAGAAAAAGATCGTGGTGCTGGGCGCAGGGCCCATCCGCATCGGGCAGGGCGTGGAATTTGACTATTCCACCGTCCATGCTATCTGGTCTATTCGCGATGCAGGCTATGAAGCGATTATTATCAACAATAACCCCGAAACAGTGTCAACCGATTACACCACCTCGGACAAGCTTTATTTCGAGCCGCTGACGGTGGAGGATGTAATGAACATCATCGAGCTGGAGCAGCCGCTCGGCATCGTTGTTTCCCTCGGCGGACAGACGGCGATTAACTTGGCGCCGCCGCTTGATGCGCTCGGCGTGCCGATTATCGGAACGGACGTGAACGCCATTGACCGTGCCGAAAACCGTGATTCCTTTGAAAAGGTAATGAACGAGCTTGGCATTCCGCAGCCGAAGGGTGAAGCGGTGACCGATATTGAAGAAGGCGTCAGAGTGGCAGCCGCCATCGGTTATCCCGTGTTGGTGCGCCCGTCCTTTGTGCTCGGCGGTCGCGCCATGCAGATTGTCGCTAATGAAGAAAGCCTGCGCCACTATCTGCAGACCGCGGTGGAAATCAACACCGAGCAGCCCGTTTTAGTCGATAAATACATAATGGGTAAAGAGCTCGAAGTGGACGCTATTTGTGACGGTGAAAACGTCTTTGTGCCCGGTATTATGGAGCACGTAGAGCGCACCGGCGTGCATTCGGGCGACAGTATTTCCGTTTACCCGACCTTCTCCGTTTCGCAGGCGGTCAAGGATAAAATTCTTGATTATACGGTGAAGCTCGGCAGAGCTATCAACATCGTCGGTCTGTACAACATTCAGTTTATTGCGGATGCCGATGATAACGTCTATGTCATCGAAGTCAATCCGCGTTCCTCCCGAACGGTGCCGTTCCTGTCAAAAGCGACCTCTATCCCGATGGCGCATATCGCCACCCAGGTCATTTTAGGGCATTCCTTAAAAGAGCAGGGCTATACGGAGGTATATCCTCAGGAAAAGAAGCGCTGGTACGTCAAGGCGCCTGCCTTCTCGTTCTCCAAGCTGAAGGGAATGGATACTTATCTCTCTCCTGAAATGAAGTCAACCGGTGAAGCCATCGGTTACGATAAGAGCTTAACCCGTGCACTCTATAAAGCCATTCAGGCAAGCGGTATGAACGTGGCAAACTACGGTACCGTGCTGGCAACCATTGCCGATGCGGACAAGCCGAAGGCGCTGCCGCTGATTCGCCGCTTCTATGACCTCGGCTTCAATATTGAAGCCACTGAGGGCACGGCAAAATATCTGAAAGAGCACGGCATCCGCACGAGAATCCGCCATAAGCTGACGGCGGACGACAGCGATGAAATTCTGATGGCGCTGCGGCAGGGACATATCGCCTATGTTATCAATACGATTGATATCAATGCCGGCGATTCCCATTCTGACGGCTCGTCCATTCGTCGTGCAGCCGTTGATAATAACGTGACGATGTTCACATCGCTTGATACGGTCAAGGTGCTGCTGGATGTGCTCGAAGAAATTACGCTCGGCGTTTCAACCATTGACGCAGAATAGGTGACAGAATGTATCGGATTTTACGAAATGAAAAGCTAACCGAAAATATTTACAAAATGGTGATGGCAGGGGATACCTCCGCGATTACCGCACCCGGTCAGTTTATCAATATCAAGCTGACGGGCAGGTTCCTGCGCAGACCGATTTCGGTATATGATTATGACGGCGAAACCGTAACGATTATTTATAAGGTTGTCGGCGAGGGAACGCAGCAGATGGCAGAACTTGCGGTCGGTGAGGAACTCGACGTCCTTTGCGGACTCGGCAACGGCTATGATAGTTCAAAATCCACAAAGCCCTTGCTGATTGGCGGTGGTGTCGGCATCCCGCCTTTGTACAATCTCGCCAAAAAACTGCTGCTTGACGGGCAGCAGCCTACGGTCATTCTCGGCTTCAATACAAAAGCAGAGATATTCTGTGAGCAGGAATTTAAAGCACTGGGCATTGACGTGCTGGTGACAACCGTTGATGGCTCCTACGGCATCAAAGGCTTTGTGACGGATGCGATGGACGGGCTGGATTACGACTACTTTTATACCTGCGGACCGATGCCGATGTTCCGCGCGATAGAGCGTACAGCGAAAACAAGCGGTCAGTATTCCTTTGAGGAGCGAATGGGCTGCGGCTTCGGCGCTTGTATGGGCTGCTCCTGCAAGACAAAGTACGGCTACAAGCGCATCTGCAAGGACGGTCCCGTGCTGGAAAGGGAGGAGATTGTATGGTAGATTTACACGTCAGTTTAGCCGGTCTGGAGCTGGACAATCCCGTTATTCCTGCCTCCGGCACCTTCGGCTTCGGTAAGGAATTCAAGGATTATTACGATATCAACATCCTCGGCTCGTTTTCCTTTAAGGGAACGACAAGGGAAGCGCGCTTCGGCAACCCTACGCCGCGTATCGCGGAATGCAAAAACGGCATGATTAACGCCGTCGGGCTGCAGAATCCCGGTGTGCAGCATGTCATTGAGCATGAACTGCCCGAAATGAAAGCGTATTTTCATAAGCCGGTGATTGCCAATGTTTCCGGCTTCTCCGTGGAGGATTATGCCTACACCTGTCAGCTGCTCGATAAGGAGGAGCAGGTTGGCATTTTAGAAGTCAACATCTCCTGCCCGAATGTGCATGGCGGTGGAATGTCCTTCGGAACCGACCCCGCCAGCGCTGCCGAGGTAACAAGAGCCGTCAAAGCGGTGACAACAAAGCCTGTTTTTATCAAGCTCAGCCCAAACGTGACGGATATCGTTGCGATTGCAAAAGCCTGCGAGGAAGCGGGTGCAGACGGCATCTGCCTGATTAATACGCTGCTCGGTATGCGCATTGATATTCAGCGCCGGCAGCCGGTAATAGCGAACAAAATGGGCGGTTTTTCGGGCGACGCGGTATTTCCCGTTGCGCTCAGAATGGTCTATCAGGTGGCAAAGGCGTGCCGTATTCCCGTGATGGGCTGCGGCGGTGTTTCCACGGCAAAGGATGTGATTGAGATGATGATGGCCGGCGCGACTGCCGTTCAGGTCGGCGCCGCCAATCTGGTCAATCCGTATGCGTGTAAGGAAATTATTGAACAGCTTCCCGCAGAGTGCGAGAAGCTCGGTATCAGCAAAATCAGCGAGATAATAGGAGTGGTGGAATAATGGGTAAGGATGTGATTATTGCCTGCGATTTTGACAGCGCGGAAAAGACCTTTGCGTTTCTTGACAGGTTCACAGAGGAAAAACCGTTTGTCAAAATCGGGATGGAATTGTATTACGCGGAGGGACCGTCCATCGTGCGTGAAATCAAGAAAAGGGGACACAGGATTTTCCTTGATTTAAAGCTGCACGATATTCCGAATACGGTAAAAAAGTCGATGGCGGTGCTGCGCAGTCTTGACGTGGATATGACGAATCTGCACGCAGCCGGTACGATTGATATGATGAAGGCAGCGCTGGAGGGCTTAACGCGCGAGGACGGCACCCGACCGCTGCTGATTGCGGTCACGCAATTGACGTCAACCAGTGAAGAAAGAATGCAAAACGAGCTGCTGATTAACGCCTCTATTAATGATACGATTGTGAAGTATGCGCAAAATGCCAAGGTGGCAGGACTGGACGGCGTAGTCTGCTCACCGCTGGAAGCGGGAATGGTAAAAGCAGCCTGCGGCAGCGACTTTATGACGGTAACGCCCGGCGTTCGCTTTGCGGACGGCGAGGTTGGCGACCAGGTGAGAGTCACAACACCCGAAAAAGCAAAAGCAATCGGCTCGGATTATATCGTCGTCGGCAGACCGATTACGCAGGCGGACAATCCGGTGGAAGCGTACCGACGCTGTATCAGAGAATTTGTTGGTTAAGAAAATACGGTAGGGGCGGATAGTATCCGCCCGCGGAAAGGAAACAGCAAATGGAAACATATAAAAGAGAGTTCATTCAGTTTTTGGAAAGTGCCGGCGTGCTGAAATTCGGCGATTTCACTGCTAAAAGCGGCAGAAAAATTCCGTATTTTATCAATGCCGGTGATATTAAAACCGGCGCGCAGATCAAAAAGCTCGGCGAATTTTACGCCAAGGCGTATTTTGAAAAGCGCGGCAATCAGCCTTGCGTGCTGTACGGTCCCGCTTATAAGGGAATCCCGATTGCCGTGTCCGTTGCCTCGGCGCTTGCTGACAAAGGGCTTGACGTGCCGTTTTTCTTCAACAGAAAGGAAGAAAAAGATCACGGTGAGGGCGGTGTGTTCGTCGGCTATACCCCGAAAGAGGGGGAAGAAATCGTCATCGTGGAGGATGTCATCACTGCCGGAACGGCGATTCGCGAGAGTATGGCGATCCTGTCCTCGTTGAAAAACACGAAGGTAGCCGCTGTCTTTGTGATGGTGGACAGAAAAGAAAAGGGACAGACCGAAAAATCCGCGATGGCGGAGGTCGGCGAAGCCTACGGCTTCCCGGTCTATTCTGTGGTTGACGTTTATGATATCATCGAATATCTGGAGGAGGACGAAAGCAACCGCGAAAACGTGGAACGAATCAAAAACTATCTCAAAATCAACGGAGCAAAGGAATAACCATGCGACATCTTTTAGACACAACCGATTTAACGCTCGGCGAAATTGACGAAATGGTAGCGCTGGCAATGGACATGATTGCCGACGGCGAAAAATATGCCCATATCTGCGACGGCAAAAAGCTCGCTACACTGTTTTTTGAACCGAGCACCAGAACGCGCCTTTCCTTTGAAGCGGCAATGTACGAACTCGGTGGTCATGTGCTCGGCTTCAGCGAGGCAGCGTCCTCCTCTGCCGCCAAGGGCGAAACGGTCAGCGATACGGCGCGCATTGTATCGGGCTATGCGGATATTATCGCCATGCGCCATCCGCTCGAGGGTGCCGCTAAGGTGGCGTCCGGCAAGGCGCTCGTGCCGATTATCAATGCCGGCGACGGCGGTCATGCCCACCCGACGCAGACCTTGACCGACCTGCTGACAATCTATCGGGAAAAGGGTAGTTTTGAAAACCTGACGATAGGCGTCTGCGGCGATTTAAAATACGGCAGAACGGTACATTCGCTGATAAAGGCGATGTGCCGCTATAAAGGTGTGCGATTTGTATTGATTGCACCAAAGGCGCTGCAGGTGCCGGATTATATGATTACTGAGGTACTGGAACCGAGCGGCGCGCCGTATACCTTTGCCGAAACGATTGAAGAAGCAATCGAGCAGCTCGATATTCTGTATATGACGCGGATTCAGCGCGAGCGTTTTCCCAGCAAGGAGGAATACCTGAAGCACAAGGGCGCTTTTATTCTCGACCTTAAAAAGCTGGAAAAAGCGAAGGCGGATTTGACGATAATGCATCCGCTGCCGCGCGTGGATGAGATTGCCGTCGAGGTGGACGAGGACCCGCGCGCCAAGTATTTTGAGCAGGCGCGCAACGGCAAATATATCCGTATGGCGCTTATCTATATGTTGCTGCAATGGCGCAACACCTCGCAGCCATCAGAAGAAGAAAACATTATCGAAAGCGGACTGTGTGCTAACCCGCACTGTATCTCCAATTTTGAAACCCTGCCGCACCTTTCCACTCTCACGAAGCAGCAGGATATTCGCCGTTGCATCTACTGTGAGACGAAAACTAAATAATTCATAAATAATGCCTGCCTCCCTTGACAAAGGGAGGCAAAAATTTTACAATTAAATTAGCAAAAGTTGCTAAAACTATTGTTAAATATACAAAGGAGTGAATGTAAATGAAAATCAAAAAGTATCTTGCCGAATTAATCGGAACAGGCGTTTTGGTTACCTTCGGCTGCGGCACGGCAATGCTCGTTGGCTGTAACGCTAAAAAAGGCGGCGGCTATATTCTGACAGCGCTTGCTTTTGGTCTGGTCATTGTCGGTATGGCATACTGCATCGGTAATATTTCCGGCTGCCATATTAACCCGGCGGTTTCGCTCGGCGTTCTGATGAGCGGCGGTATGACGGCAGCGGACTTCTGCGGCTATGTTGTGGCGCAGTGCATCGGCGCTTTCGGCGGTGCAGGCTTACTGAAAGTCATCTTCAAGCTCGGCGGCGTGGAGGATTTAACCGGCGGTCTCGGCACCAACGGGCTGGCGGGAGTGAACGGCAGCGCGCTGGCAGGCTTGTTGGTAGAAATTGTGCTGACGTTCGTCTTTGTGCTCACCATTCTCGGCGTAACCTCCAAGAAGGCAAATCACGGCTCCTTCGGCGGTCTGATTATCGGCTTAACCCTGACGCTGGTTCACATTCTCGGCATCGGTCTGACCGGTACCTCTGTCAATCCGGCGCGCAGCTTCGGACCGGCTCTGGTTGCACTGTTTGCAGGCAATTCCGCTCCGATTGCAAGCCTCTGGGTTTTCATCGTCGGACCGCTCGCCGGTGCAGCACTTGCAGCTCTCTGTTACAAATATCTCGAATCTGCTGACAAATAAAGCAGTGATCCGGCAACCTGTTTTATAAAATCATGAAAAAACCGCTGAAACGGACATAATGTTCGCTTCAGCGGTTTTCTTCTGTCCAAGCATAAACGGGAGAGATTATCCTTGG
>CALGGQ010000197.1 GCA_937915775.1 uncultured Clostridia bacterium
GCTCCCGCTCGCAAAATACGAAATTCTGCTCCTTTTTCAAGAGTCTCACAGCGTGCCGAAATCTGTCTGTAGTTTTTCGACACGCTGAAAAGAGCACAGTCAAAACTGTGCTCTTTGCTTTACTGATTAACTAAACTGTCCCAATCATCCCTGGCGACCTTGCTGAGGTCGGTGGCGGTGTGAATCAGCCGTTTTTCATAGTTATAGGATAATGCCTGCGTCAGCCCGAGCAGAATCATAAGCTGGATAATCTGCTTCGGAGAATTAAAGATGAAGTCGGATAAACCGAATATCATCAGCGAGATTAAGCTGGTCATCACAGCGACAACAATGGTCAGCGCCTTGAAATCGTGCTGCTTGATTTCAAGCAGCTTGCCGATGGCATAAACGATTATCACTGCCAGCAAAATGACGCCAACGATACCGAGCTCTGCCCAGAATTCAATGATGACATTGTGCGCGTGTGGTTTGTTAAGCTGGTACTGTTCATAGAGAATATGCCCTGTCTGCTCGCAGCCGAAGCCGGTGCCGAACAGAAAAGCGGGAACGTGATGTATTAGGTAATCCGCCAGGCTCTTCCAGATGTCAAAATGCACCTGCGAGGACTGAATTGCCTCCATGCCGTCAATCGGTATCAGCTCGGGTATGTAGGGGATATAGTTCATAATTTCCGCCATATCCAAATCTGCCGGATAGATGCTGATTTTGCCGTAGCGAATCAGCAGTGACGGAATGGTGGTTCCTGCCGTCGGAATGAAAACGGCAAGCGTTTCGGCGCGGTGGTGTTTAATATAGACAACGAACAGCACTACCCACGACGCCAGAATCACGTAGCAGCCGGCGCGGCTCATGGTGGAGGCCATACCGGCGGTAATGCAGGTGATGGCGAGGAAATAGCGGATTTTGGACGCTCTGGACGAAGCGTTCAGGAACAGATAACCGGCAAGCGGAAATGCCACAATCATAAAGGTGGCGAGCAGGTTGGGATTGGAGAAGAAGCCGCTGGCTCTCTGCGCCCACATGGAGGTTGAAATGGAGAAGGGGAGCGCCTTGTAAACGAGTACGTCCAGATAGCGGTAAAACGGCGTTACCAGCACCAGCCGCGGGCTGATGATATGGTTGACCGAAAGAATAAAGGTGAGAATCTGGGCAGTGCCTACAAGACCGTTGAGCGCCGCGGAAGCGACGACTGCCGTGATGACCTTTTTCACCTTTTCCTTTGTTCTGGCAAGGTTGAATATCATCACCTGTATCAATATGACTGCCCACCAGAGTCCGGCGCTGCCGAGGGTGTCGAGCTTTGTCGGCGACCAGAGCGTGCTGAGCAGCATCAGCCCCATCAGCGCCATTTCAATTTTTCCTAAGTTTCCTACCTTGGCAAGCCTTCCCTCACGTGTCCATTGCCGCTTAAAGATAATAAAGGCGGCAAACAAAATGAACGGACTGACGTATTCGGGCAGAAGGAAGAAGGTAAACAGGCTCAGTAGCAGCCAGTACCAGGCAGGATTCTTTTTGTACTTGACTTTAAAATCAAGCCACAATTCCTTTATTCTTCTCATTTCAAACCATCCGCTGTCACTATTAGCAATATCATACTATATTTTGTACTGTTTTTCAAGTAGGTATTGACGATATAAATTTATGTTGCAATATTTTAAAATATATAGTATAATTATAAATTGTTATATAATAATTTGTTGAGAGGTGCGCAATATGAGCGATAAACTTAACGAAAATATGAACCCCGAGGAGCTCCTTGAAGCAGTGGAAAATGCGGCTGTCAATGAAACTGCCGAGGAAGTCATTTCTGAGGATATTGCTGTAGAAACCGCAGAGGAAATTTCTTCTGAGGAAGCTGCTGCCGAGGATGAGGCGCAGAAAAAGGAGGAGGCAGCTCAAGAGGTCTACGACATTTATAATCCGAAGCTGGAGGAAAATGACAACTGGACCTTTGAGGCAGAAGCGCCGACGCTTTCCGATACGCTGATTCAGGACGGCGAGATTGAAATCCGTATCCCGAGCAGCGATTCAGCTTCTCAGACAAGAGAAAGACCGACTGCCGTGAAAAACGAGGTTGCTGAGGAAGCACCTGCACCGAAGAAGAAGGGCGATAAAAAGAATGCTGCGCTGTTCTTCACAGTGGCTGTGCTGGTGCTGATTTGTGCCGGTGTGCTTGCGTTTTTCGGTATTCGTTATTACAGTGTGCCGAATAACACCGAGGTAATGAATCCCGGTAACGTGGCGCTGACGGTAGACGGTACGGACGTGTCTGTCGGAATGTATAATTATTACTATAATTCCACGGTGAATTATTATGAACAACAGGCGAGCTACGGCTACGTTGACCTTGATGTAACGGCGAAATACGATATGCAGGAGACCACAGACGATGATGGCAACACCATCACCTGGGCGGAGCGCTTTAAGCTTGATACCATCAGCCAGATTAAGCGCCTTGTGTTTTATTATAATGGCGCCGTTAAGAACAACATCACCCTGACGGATGACCAGAAAACCTCGATTGACGAGGATATTGATTCCCTCAAGGAGTCGGCGGACAGCGCTGACCAGTCTGTGGATGAATATATCAGCACGAATTACGGCGAGTACTGCGGTGTGGCTACCCTGCGCAAGATGGAGGAAATGTCTTACATCGCACAGTCCTATCTGCGCCAGTATACGATGACGCTGCTTCCCTCCGATGAAGATGTTGAGGCGTATTATCAGGAGCATCAGGATGATTATCTGAAAGTGGATATGACCTATCTCGTGATGACCTTTGACGAGACAACGAAGGATGCCACCGTTGCCGATGCGGAAAAATATGCTTCTCAGATTAAGAGCTCGGATGACCTCAAAAAGCTCATTCCGATTGCCTGCAAGGATTTAATTGACGGTTATGTGGCACAGGGCTACGGCGACGCGGATTCCGTCGCGGAGCAGATTGCTGCTTCTACCGAGATGTCCGTCACCAAGAGCAATCCGAATCAGTTGCCAGAGGATATCGTGGAATGGCTGTTTAATGACGGTGTTCCGGCAGGCAGCTGTAAGAGCTTTGTGAACGACGACTATCAGGCAGTGTTTGTCATTTATAAAGCAAGCGCTGTGGATATTGCCGATGACCCGGTTTATTCTGTCAGACATATTCTGATTATGCCGGAGACGGATGAAGCAGAAACAACAGAAAGCGAAGAGGGCGAAGAGGAAACCGCAACCGCCACGGAGCCGACAGAGGAACAGTGGGCGGCAGCCGAGCAGAAGGCAAAGGAAATTCTTGAGGAATACAATGCCGGCGACAAGACGGAATATGCGTTTGCGCAGCTTGCCGAGCAGTATTCGGGCGATACAGCTTCTCTTTCTGTAGGCGGCAGCAACTACGGCGGTCTGTATACCAACGTGGCGCTCGGTCAGATGGTTTCCGAGTTTGAAAACTGGGCAGTAGACGACAGCAGAAAATACGGCGATACCGGTATTGTCAAGTCACAGTTCGGCTATCATATTATGTACTTTGTTGATAAGGCGCCGAGCTACATTGCGGAGTGTAAGATTGCCGTTCAGATGAATATGGAAGATGACGCCGTTGCCAATGTTGAGGTCAAGGAACGTCACGCTATGAAGAAAACAACGGTTGCAGAGCCTGAATCTGCAGAAAGTGCCGCGACTGATGATACACAGGGCGACGACGCAGACGTTGATATCGTCGATGATATCGAGGATGTTGAGGACGTTGAGGATGTTGAGGATGTTGAGGTTGAGGAGGACGCTGAGGACGCAGCTGCAGCCGATACCGCAGAATAAATTATTCAATTTTAGAAATAATGCTTGTAATATGGTAACCTTTGGTGTAAAATATTACAG
>CALGGQ010000198.1 GCA_937915775.1 uncultured Clostridia bacterium
GCCACTGGTCACTGGTCACTATCTCGACAAATTCCAATTTGTCGCTGCGCGCTCCTTTTTTCTTGACAATAAATCCTGCTTATTATAAAATTATGATATACATCCTTTCGGAGGTCTTAGCTATGAAAAAATTACTTTCCGTTCTCCTTTGCGTCGTTCTGGTTGCCGCGCTGTTTGCCGGCTGCAGCGGCAAGGAGGAGCAGACCTACAGCGACACCGTGCTGATTATCGGCTACACCGAATCACAGGCACCGTTTTTAACCGTGGACGAAAACGGTAAGGCGACCGGCTTTTTCGCTGATTTATGGGAAAAGATTTTTGACGACGTCAAGGGCGATTTGAAATCCTACCGCTTTGAAAAAATTGAGGAGGGTTATCTGCTGGAGGATGACGGCGGCTTTACCGATGATGCCGGCAAGGAA
This sequence comes from uncultured Clostridia bacterium, assembly GCA_937915775.1. Classification (GTDB taxonomy): domain Bacteria; phylum Bacillota; class Clostridia; order Oscillospirales; family Acutalibacteraceae; genus Eubacterium_R. Next base: position 423 of record CALGGQ010000198.1, read on the forward strand.
TACAGCGCAGGGCTGCTGATGGGCGCCGTACACAAAAACAGCGGCACCTTTAACGAGGATTATTCCTTCACCGAGCCGGTGATTACCGACCGCGTCATTGCGCTGACGAAGAAGGACAGCGATTATCTCACCTTCTCCGTGCTGGACGGCGCCAAGGCAACCGTCGTCAGCGACGTTGCCAAAGCAGCGCTGGACGCCAACAGCGCCTTAAAGGCTTCGCTCGCCTCCGTGCAGGAGGAAACGGATATCGAAGCAGCGCTCGCGGCGCTTGATGCCGGCAAGACCGACGTCGTTATCACCGACGAATTCACGTTCTGCCCGCTCGGCAAGGACGATGCCTATGACCGTCTCGGCGGTGAGCTTGATACGGTTGAATACGTCATCGCCTGCGCGAAATACAGCGGCTGGAAGGATTCGATTAATCAGGCAATCTATGAGCTGCAGAGCCCGGATTACAACGACGCGGACGAATTCACGCCCCTCGTGGAGCAGCATTTCGGCTATAACGCTTCGTCCTTCGAATTCACACCGAAGCAGACGAAGTAATCATATACAGGAGGCAAAACTATGATTAAAATCGGTATTTTAGGCTACGGCAACCTCGGACGCGGCACTGAGGCAGCCATCAAAAAGAACCCTGATCTGGCGCTTACGGCGGTTTACACCAGAAGAAACCCCGAGGCGCTCACCATCAACACGCCGGGCGTTCCCGTCAAATCCGCCGAGGCGCTCGAGGGCGGCAAGGAGGATATCGACGTGCTCATTATCTGCGGCGGCTCCGCCACGGATTTACCGCAGATGACGCCGAAATATGCGGCGCTCTATAACGTCATTGATTCCTTTGACACCCACGCGAACATCCCGCAGCATTTTGCCAACGTGGACGCGGCGGCAAAGGCAGCCGGCAAGGTCGGCATTATCTCCTGCGGCTGGGACCCGGGTATGTTCTCGATTAACCGCCTGTATTCCCTGAGCGTGCTGCCCGACGGCGAGGCGTACACCTTCTGGGGCAAGGGCGTCAGCCAGGGACATTCCGACGCGGTCAGACGCATTGACGGCGTGAAGGACTGCCGCCAGTACACGATTCCCGTGCCGGCAGCGCTCGAGAGCGTCAGAAGCGGTAAAAACCCGACCCTCACCACGCGCGAAAAGCACACGAGAGAGTGCTTCGTCGTTGCCGAGGACGGCGCCGATTTAGCCCGCATTGAAAGCGAAATCAAGACGATGCCGAACTACTTTTCGGATTATGACACCACCGTTCACTTCATCTCCGCCGAGGAGATGGCGCGCGACCACAGCGGTCTGCCCCACGGCGGCAGCGTGATTTACGGCGGCACCACAAGCGACGGCACGAAGCACGTCATCGAATACAGCCTCAAGCTCGATTCCAACCCGGAATTCACCGGCTCCGTGCTGGCGGCGTTTGCCCGCGCAGCCGTCCGCCTGAACCAAGAGGGCAGGAGCGGCGCGATGTCCGTCTTTGACATTGCCCCCGCCTACCTCAGCCCCAAAACCGCCGAGGAATTAAGAGCGCATTATCTGTAAACACAAAAAGCAAAAACAAAACACTTATCATAAAAAAGGTGGCTGCATCAGCCACCTTTTTGCTATATTGACAAATTGGAATTTGGCGATATGTTGAAAACAACGCGATATAATTTGTAAAACAAATAGCGATATATTTTGCTATGCAAAATGCGATATGATATAAATCCTTAAAAACACGTGCCGCAGGCACATATCGCGCATCAGTATATCGCACATACCTGTATATCGCAAATCCGCCAGGATTTATATCGCTGTCGGGCTTTGCCCGACAAATCCTGATTTATGCTGCTGCGGGAGCGGGGCTGCTGGTGTGAATCATCTGCAGGATGCTGTCATAAATTTCCTGCTCGGTCATCTCGTTGGTCAGGCGCGCGCCGATGAACGAGCGGTTTTTATCGTTAATGCCGTTGACGTATTTCACCGCCGTGCCGCCCGCTTTGATCCATTCGGACAGGTTCGGATTGTAATCGTCAATCAGAATGCAGTCGCTGCTGATATCCTCGCCGTACAGCTCGCGGATTTTATCCGACTTCTCCTCCACATCGCCGTTCACCATCACAAATTCACTGTCAAACAGCATCGGCATAAACTTATCGCGCCACTGCAGCTTTTCGCTGACAGAGTAACGAAACATCTTCGGATACACCTTCGTCAGCACGCACACGCTGATGCCGAGCGCATCGGCGTTTTCAACGAGGCGCATCATCGCGCGCAGCATATTCCATTCGGGCGAGAGCGTTAAAAAGTAACCCTTCTGCGCCAAATCGCGCTCGGTGCAGTCCTTTCTGTATTCTGCCAAAACGCCGTCCATATCAAAAAATATTCTCTTCATAACCGTACCTCCTGTCGTTATTTGCAGGTTGTTGTTTTCCTTACAATTTCACTATAGCACGTACAATCATTAAAGTAAACATTCACTGTTTAACAGTACAATATTTGGGACACTTCAGACAATTCTTTCCGCGTTAATTGTAAAAGTAAATGAAACTTTAAGGAGTGAGATTAAGAGTAATAGTTGCATTTACTTTTACAATTAACGTCAACAAAGGAAAAGGCATAGGGTAATTTTTTACCCTATGCCCGACTGTTCTATTCAGCTGCTCTTTGGGCGGCTGTTTTGAAGTTGCCTTCCTTCACGGCTTTTTTCGCTCTTTTGTACATTCCCTTGGCGTCCTTGACCGTCGCCTTGAGGAGCTGCTTCGTTTCCTCGTCCAGGCTCTTGAAGCCCTGCTTGCCGCCCTTGAGGGAGGCGCCGACGTGGCTCTTGACGTCCAGCAATCCGCGCTGCCCCGTGCCGTCAATCACGGCGGCGAGCATTTTTTCCACCGCCTGAATTTTTTCCTCCGGCAGGGTGGACGCCATCTCGTAAAGCGTCATATCCAGCACCTTGCTCATCTTCTTTGTATCGGCGCAGGTCATCAGCTTGTCGCCGTTGAATTTCCAGGTGAGCATATCGTGCTGCATCGCGCCCGTGATGCGCGTGCTCTTGACGGGCGTATAATCGTCGTCGTGCATCAGCATCATACCGATCATCGAATTTTCCGGCACAAAATGCTTATACCGCGGCTTGATTTCCTCATACACGCCGCCCGTGTAATAATCATATGTAGCAAAGCCGGGCCCGTCGTTATTATAGAGATATTTCACACGGTCGCGCACGTCCTTCGGGGAATTGAACACCGCATACTGCGCGACGTAACCGCCCTTGGAGTGACCGCAGACAATGATATCGCCGTCATAGCGCTTGGCTACCTCGCCGAGATACGCAACGGACAGCGGGCCGGACGGCACGTTATCGCGCGAGGCAAGGATATCGTAATCCTCCTTCCAGCCGGTCAGCGTATCGTCTGTGCCGCGGAACAGAACGACGATTTCCCCTGTCGGCAGCAGATAGGTGGCAGCGTTAAACTGCACGGCTGGCTTGGTTTCAAACGTCTCCGTACAGGCGACAACCTGTATTTCCTGATAGCGCTTTTGCTCCGCCATTTCCATCAGCAGCTTGCTGATACCCTTCACCAGCACCATGCCGACGGGCTTATGCTTGTTGCCGCGCAGGGCGAACAAATCCTTGCACGCCTTTTCAAACGGCACCGGCGCTTCGTCAAAGCTCGGCGACACCGCCTTATCCAGCGGCATATAAAAGCTCATACACAGCGCGACGTTATCCTCATCGCAAAACGGCTTTTCCGTAAAGGATACGTTACCGTAATTTTTGACATAATCTCTGACATTGCTCATCACATATTCCCCTTTTCTGTTCTTCTGCTTCTATTATAAACCTATTCGCCTGATTTTTCAATATTATCCGTAATTGACCTGCTCGGAATAGGCAACGCGCAGCACGCCCTCACCGTCGTAGTAGGTGGCATACGCCTTTGCCGCCCAGGAATAATTGGTGAAACGGCGTACGTTCACCACATAGGTGCCGCTGTCCTCCTCGGTGTTGAACTTAGAGGTCGTCGTCTTATTATCGAGCGTGAGGTCAAACGATGACGGGTGGAAGCTGTCGGACGCGCTGTACTTAAAGGCAATGCCCTTTTCCACGATTTCGCAGCCGTCCGGCACGCCGAGCGCCATGATGTACGAGCCGACGTAAGAGTTATTGTTCACATCCAGCGTTAAGGTCAGCACGGGAATGCCCTCGGTCGGCACCGGAAGGGCAGGCTCGGTCACCTCGCGCTCTGTGTAGGCGGCATACACCGTCACATCCTCGCCCGCTGCGAGCGCGGCAAGCACCGCCGCGTTATCGTAATCCCAGTGGCCGTTCGTGCCGCCGTAGTGGAACGGCACCGCCGGACACAGCGGCACAATCGTGGTCACCGTCGCCCACTGTGCCGTCGTTTTAGTAACTCTGCCGGCAACGTAACCGCTGTCGTTGGCAAAGGTCAGTGTAGCGCCGCCGCTGACATCAAACAGCGGGATAATATCCGTATTCGAGGAAATCGTAAAGGCATACCGCGCCTCAGTGGAGAGAATCCGCTTCGACTTCGTTTCATACCAGCCGGCAAAGGTGTAGCCGTTTGCCGCCACTGCCGTTAAGGAAATTTCCGTGCCGAAAAGCGGCATAAAGGTTCCTGTTGCCTGACCGGTCAGCAGCCCGTCATAGGTCGCGCTGACCGCGCCGCCTTCGGCGTCCGTCAACGTCAAAGTCAGATACGGCACCAGGTCGGAAATCGCCGTCAGGATAGCAGCCGCCGCTGCGTCCACCTCCGCCTGTGTTTCGGCAGCCAGCGCGTCATTACCGTCGGCGACGGCATTCACCAGCGCCGCATAGGAAGCGGCGGAATAATCGTCCTTGCTGTAGGTTTTGGCGAGCGCAATCGCCGCCTCCAGCGCCTCGGTATCTGTCAGCCCCGTCACCTTGAGGGCAACGTCGACGGTTGCATCCGAGGTCAGCGCAAAGGAATAGGTGGTATCCGTGGAGGTCAGCGTGCCCTCGGCGTGCGTGACCGTCCACTGCTTCACCGTGCCGTCGCCGGTATAGCGCACCTCCACAATCGTATTTTCGGGAATGGCGCTGAGGTTCGTCGTCTGCGTGCCATTGATATATACCGCAATCTCGCCGTCGGCAGAGCAGGTCGGGATACACAGCACGCCGGAATGCCCATCATAGGTGCTGAGCCACGTGTTCGAGCCGCTCACCTTCACCGGATCGCTTGCCAGCGTATCCTCAAAAATATGCCCGTCCGTTTCGCCGGCATACAGCGCCATTACCTCCCGGTCGGAGAGCGCCTTGCTGTAGCAGGTAACATTATCGAGCGAAAGCGTCGGCGTACCCCAATACGGCGTATAGGAGCCGAGGTACAGCTTGGTATCGGCGCTTCTGAGGAACTGCATCAGTCCGCCATTCAGCATATAGTTATCCGTGCCGACGCTCATCGCGTCCACGGTTGCCTGCAGCACACCGTTGACATAATATTTCAACGTGGAATCGTCCAGTATTTCCACCGTGATATACTGCCACTGCTGTTTTTGAACGGCAGCGCAGGCAGTCGTATAATCAAAATAGATACCGGCGTTTGTATAGGTCGCATCGCTGCCGCCGTTGCCCAGGTTAAAGCGAAGATAGCCGTCCGTACCGATGGTAAAATACTTCTTTTCGCCGATAGCGCCCTGCGCAAAGGTAATGCTCTCGCGGTTGCCCCAGTAATTGCCGTTAATCCGCTGCCAGAAGCTGACGGTGATGCCGTCTGTGCTGACGGCGGAAAACGGGCTGACGTTCGTCGCGATATAATTGGTCGTAGACTCGTTTTCGCCGCTGTAGGGGAAATAGGCGGTGCCGCTTCTGCCGAACTGGTCGGTCGTCTGATGGTAAACGGAGTAGCCGCCGTCCGATGTGCCGGTATGCGCGTCGCCGCCGAGCGAATCGGTAAACGTGTTTTCGTACTGCCGGTAAGCGCTGCTGTCGCTTTCGATATAATCGAGCATTCTGACGTTATCGAGGAAGCACTGCGTCGTGCCGCCTATATTATAGATATTATAGGTAGCGCCGTAATAGAGCTTGATATCATTCGCGCTCAGGAAGGAAAAAATACCGTCGTTGCCGCTCACGCCGTACGGATAGCCGGAAGCGCAGCTCTGGCTGAGGTTATAGGTGCGGGCGAGATTGCCGTCGATATAATAATCCAGGATATGCTCGCCGAGGTCGCTTTTATAAATCAGAATTTTTATCGTTACCCAGCCCTGACCGGTGGTGTTCACCGCCGAGGAGCTGTTCAAATCAAAGTAGCAGTTGTTGCTGCCGCCGATACCGCCGTTGCCGTCGTTAAACAGAATCGTGCCGTTGGTCATTAAAATGAAGTAGCGGTTGTCGGCATTGTTGCCGGTGGAGAAATTCAGCACGGAATTGTTCCAGCCGCGGTCGGTATCGCACTTCTGCGTGTATTCAATCGTCAGACCGCCGCTCAGATCCTTGCCGGCAAACGGGTTTGCCGCCGCCCTGCTGATGTTGCCCGCCTTTGTGTTAATGCTGTAATAGCCGGTGCTGGCGTAGGCGGGCACCGCCTCGGTACCGAGCGTGACATTGCTCGGCAGCGACACGCTCTCCAGATTATTAAAGCCGTAAAACGCATAGTTGCCGATATAGGTCACGCCGTCATTCACCACAATGTGCTTGATGATATCGGTGTTGTACTGCCCGTCAAACAGGCAGTTTTTAATCTGGTCGCTCCAGGGCGCCGTCGTGCCGGTGTTCTTAATACCGCTGTTACTGTCAAGGCTGTAATCATTCATCGCGCCGTTGCCGCCGATGGTCAGCGTGCCGGTCAGGCGGTTAATCGTGTAGGTGACATTGCCGTCCGTTCCCGTCACGAGACCCGACACCGCCTCATTATTCTTGATGATATACCTTGCCAGCGCTTCCGTGGCAAAATCCATCACGAAAATGCCCGACGGCTTCGTCAGGTTGTAAATAAAATTCGGGTATGCCGCGTTGACGGTGTTCGCCAGATTCTGCGGGTTCGGGATCGTGGAATCGCTGACCGTGGAGGAGAAATTGATGTAATATTCCCCGCGCCAGTGACCGAGAGAGAGCATCTCCTGCGTGGCGTTAATCTTGCTCTGGGTGTTCCACTTATAGTGGTCCTGCACATGGAAGGTGCCGCAGCCCGTGTTCGTATTCGTCACATTGGCGTAAACCGGCGTGGCGTAGCTCGTATCCGAATAATCGCCCCATTTGATTTTCTGCCCGCTCTCTTCCTCACTCGCTGTGGAGCCGGAGGAGGCAATAATCTGGTCAAAGCGGTTCATCAGTACGCACTTGCCGCGCACCTCGTCCAGCGTCGGCACGCTTTTGCCGAGGTACCAGTGGTCGGTATACACATAGTCCGAGCCGTAGAAATATTTATTCTGCCCGTAGCCGTGGATATATTCATACACGGCGCTGGTGAAGGTCGGCGCGCCGACGTCGCCGTCGTCCTCTTTAATCGACACCAGCACGGTCTCGCTCGGGTGCGCCGCCAGCCAGTTATAGATATCCTGGAACACGAAATCGAGATAATAGTAGTCGTTGCCGTTCCAGCAGTCCATGCTGCCATGCACCGTTTTGATGGAGTGCGTGGAGGCGTCCACCTCGCAGCGCACATCTAAAAAGCGCACGCCGGCGTTCAGCTGCTCCGTGATGTTCAGGCTCTGGCATTTGGAAATGCTTTCACCGATGCTCGATTTGAATTTTCTGGCGCAGGAATCGTGCGTGCCGGGCATCGTAATCTCCGTCAGCTTCGTTTCGCCGCGGATTGCGCTCATCCAGTCCGTTGCCGCAACGGACGTCAGCGAGGTCGCGGTCTCCAGCGGGGAGGCGGCAAACACCTGCCATGAGCAGGAACCTACCGCCGTTATAATGATTGCCAGGGATAACAAAAGTGCCGTCAATCTCTTTTGCATAGGCTCAACCCCTTAAAATAGTTATAATATGACAATTTAATTATAAGGGATTATGCCAAAAAGTGCAAGGGATATTATATACAAAAATAGTGGCTTCCGATGACCTTAACGACGGTGCGCGTGCGAATCCAGGCGTTGCTGGTTTTCGCGGGGTTATAATAATAGATAGCGCCGCCGGACGGGTCCCAGCCGTTCATCGCGTCCTGCGCGGCACGGCGCGCCGAGTCCGCCACGGGCTGATACCAGTTGCTGTCATACACGCAGGAGAACGCGCCGTTCTGGTACACCACGCCGCTGATGGTATCGGGAAACGACGGATGCGCCACACGGTTGAGCACGACGGCGCCGACCGCCACCTGCCCCTCGTAGCTCTCGCCTCTTGCCTCTGCGGAAATCACCTTGGCAAGCAGGTTCACCTCGTCGTTTGTATATTTGGTATTGTTGGAAGCAGTATTGCTGCTGCCGCCGAGCCCGAGATACAGCAGGGTCTGACTGCCGGCAATGCCGTCCGCCGTGATGCCGACGGAGCGCTGAAACGCCGTGACCGCGTTTTTCGTCTGCGTGCCGTAAATGCCGTCAACGGCACCGTTATAAAAGCCGAGGGATTTCAGCTTCTGCTGCACGCTTTTCACCTCACTGCCCGTGGAGCCGAGGCGCGACAGCGCATAGGTGCTGTTTTCGCCCTCCAGCGCGGTAAAGGCGCCGTAGCCTGCGGCTGCCGCACCGCCGAGCAGCGCGAGCACGAGCAGCACGGCAACCGTTACTTTCAGATAATGCTTGGTTAAATTCTTCTGTTCCATTTTTTATCACCCGTTTTATTGTTTTCCGCGAGCGCGCAATTATACGAAGCTTTGCAGCAACAGCAGCAGCGCCGCGCCGGCGCCCGCACCGAGAAAAAGCATGGCTGCCGTCTGCCACTTCTGCGCCCTCGTTTTGCGTGAGACAGGTTTTCTGTCCGCCTTCGCCGCTAAGCGCTCCGCTTCCGATTTTAAAATTCCCTCGCCCGCGGACTGATGCTCCGGGCGCACAAAGAAAATAATACGCTCAAAATACGGCGACTGCGGGCTCGTGACCTCTAACACCTGCTTATTGACTCCTTTAATCATGAAAACACCTCCGGATTATACAAATAGTGTTTATCTTTTTTCCGTTTTTTATACAAATTTGCGGCGGTCGAATTTTGTTGAAAATGAGCATAAATTTTTACTTGACAGAAAAAGTTCATAACGGTTTGTAATATCACGGGTGTTTTCGCGTTGGTGGAAAACTCGGTGGAAAATGTTAAAAACTATGCATAAAATCGCTTAAACTGTGCCTTTTCGGCGGTTGAAAAGGCAAAATCGAGGCGGTATACAAACAGTTTTCAACTTTTTACACATCGTTTTCAACATGACAAAATTGTCATAAATTTTTGGTGAAATTGCTATTTTTCACTTTTCTCTTGACAGAAAAAATGCTATACTTTTTATTACTAAATGTGATATAGAGGAACACGATGAACGTTACTTTTCAGGACGGCAATACCGTTGTCAGCGGGGTGCTCTGCTTTAACCTGGCGCTGACGCTCGGCTGCGGTCAGGCGTTTCGCTGGGAGGCGCAGGAGGACGGCTCCTTCTGCGGTGTGGCAGGCGGGCGCTATCTGCAGATACTGCAGGAGGGCGACACGCTGATTTTTTATGATACAAGTAAAGAAGCCTATGAGGACTTCTGGCAACACTATTTTGATCTGGAGCGCGATTATGCCGCCATCTGTGAAACACTGGCGGGCGACAGCCTGCTGAAAGAAACCGTGGAAGCCTACGAAGGCATCCGCATTCTGCGCCAGGAGCCGTGGGAGGCGCTGTGCTCCTTTGTCATCAGCCAGCAGAACAACATCAAGCGGATTAAGCTGATTATCCGCCGTCTTTGCGAGGCATACGGCGACGACCTCGGCAACGGGCGTTATGCCTTTCCCACCGCCGAGCAGCTGGCGGGAAAAAACGCTGCGGATTTTGAAGCGCTCGGCGCCGGCTACCGCGGCAAATACCTTGCCCGTCTGGCGCAGGACGTTGCCGGCGGCACGGTAGATTTGGCAAAAATAAAAGCGCTTCCCCTGCAGGAAGCGCAAAAGGAACTGATGAAATGCTACGGCGTCGGGAGAAAGGTAGCAGACTGCGCGCTGCTGTACGGCTTCGGCTTTGACAGCGCCTTCCCCGTGGACGTCTGGATGAAGCGCGTGCTGGCATATTACCCCGACGGGCTGCCCGCTTGCTTTGACGGCATCGAGGGCATCGCGCAGCAATACCTGTTCCACTGGGCAAGAATGCATTTTAGATAGTGACCAGTGACCAGTGGCTAGTGACCAGTTGTCGGGCGGGACACCCGCACCCGATTATAATCGGAGC
>CALGGQ010000199.1 GCA_937915775.1 uncultured Clostridia bacterium
CCCTCTTTCCCTACACGACGCTCTTCCGATCTCTCATCACAGCCTGCGAATATGCTACCCATCATGCAGACATTCGCGCCTGCGGCGATGGCCTTTGTAATATCACCTGAGTACTTGATACCGCCGTCAGCGATGATCGGGATACCGCGCTCCTTTGCAACCGTGTAAGCGTCCATAACAGCGGTGATCTGCGGAACGCCGATACCTGCAACAATACGTGTCGTACAGATGGAGCCGGGGCCGATACCAACCTTAACGCAGTCAACGCCTGCATCTATAAGCGCTGCGGTAGCTTCGCCGGTGGCAACGTTTCCGGCAATGATCGAAAGATCCGGAAAAGCCTCACGAAGCTGCCTGAGCACTCTGAGCACATTAGCAGAATGACCGTGAGCGGTATCTATGACAATGGCGTCAACCTTGGCGTTCACAAGTGCCTGAACGCGTTCCATAACATTAGCGGTAATGCCTACGGCTGCCGCACAGAGCAGACGGCCCTGAGCATCCTTTGCAGACATTGGATACTTGATCTGTTTTTCAATATCCTTGATGGTAACAAGGCCGGTCAGCTTGCCCGCATTATCGATAAGCGGCAGCTTTTCCACCTTGGATTTCATCAGAATGGTCTTGGCTTCCTCGAGCGTGGTGCCCGCCATTGCGGTGACAAGCTCCTCCTTCGGCGTCATCACATCCGCAATGCGCACGTTGAAATCGGTCATAAAACGAAGGTCGCGGTTGGTGAGAATACCGACGAGCGTGCCGTCCTCCTCACAAATCGGCACACCGCTGATATGGTACTGCCCCATCAGCGCGTCCGCATCCTTGACGGTATGGCGCGGGGACAGATAGAACGGATTGGCGATAACGCCGTTTTCGCTTCTCTTGACCTTGTCAACCTCGGTCGCCTGCTCCTCAATCGTCATATTCTTGTGGATAACGCCGATACCGCCCTCACGCGCAATGGCAATCGCCATTTTTGATTCGGTAACGGTATCCATCGCCGCCGTCATCAGCGGGATGTTCAGGGCGATATTGTTGGTCAGCCGCGTTCTGAGCTCCACCATATCGGGTGTGACATCCGATTCCGCAGGGATTAACAGAACGTCGTCAAAGGTCAGACCTTCCTTTACAAACTTTTCGCCGTAAGAAACCATATGCTGTCCTCCGTTATATGTATATTTTTATCATCATACCATTTTCAAAAGGGTTTATCAAGCATTATTTTTCGTTCACGCCTTAACGTTTACGCCCTTGATGGCAGACCAGGCGCCGTAGCGTTTCACCGTCTTGCCGGAGAGGTCCTTATACTTAATAAAGGAGCGGACTCTCAGGTAGTAGCGCGTACCCTTTTTGAGCTTGCTGACGGTTTTGGAAAGTCTGCCGTCCTTAATATACATCGACTTCGCGCCGGACATGTCCTTATTTTTGGCATACTGAATTTCATAGCCTGTGCAGTCCGCCTCGCTCCAGCGGACGGTAAACGCCTTTTTACCGGCGGAAAGCTCCGTAATTTCGCCCCGCTTCGGCTTGGTGTAAATCATCACCTCTTTGCCGAAAGCGCTGTATACGGTGCGCCGTCCGATAAGGGTATAGGTGCGCACCCTCAGGCGGTATTCCGTCGCCTCCTGCAGCCCGCTCAGTGTGTTGATATGGGTATCCGTATTCAGATAAGACACCCACTTGCCGTTCACATAGCGCTGCACCTCATAGCCGCTGACAGCGCCGCCCGCCTTGCGCCAGCTCATTTTCAGCGAGGTGGCACCGGCAGAGGTAATCTTCACATTTTCCGTTGTTTTCGGCACAATCGTGATATGGCGCTTCGCCTTTCTGCCCTTGTAATCGCCGCTGCCTTTAATCGTAACGCTGCCCTCGCCCGTCGCCGTATTGTCGCCATAGGTCACGGTGTAATCCGTGCCGGCAGTGAGCGCGGTGCCGCTGAGCGTTTTCACCGTCACGGCAGGCTGCTTCGCCTTGCCGTCGTAGGTATAGGTATCCGCCGCCAAGGTCACGCGGCAGTTCGAAAGCTTGCCGCTCGCCGTCTTATCGTAATTCTCCTGCGCAAAATTGGCAGTGAATTTTTCATCAAAATAACGGTTATCGTAGTAGGTGGAATCGAGCTTGTGCTCGCCGAGAGAGCTATCGTACTCCCGCGAATTACCGTAGGTAACGAGGAAATAGGTGTACGGTGTGATTTGCTCCAGGTTCTCATCCATCGCCTGGTCATCCCAGGTGCAGTCCACGAAGTAATACTTGCCGTCAAGGTTAATCAGATTCCATGCGTGGCAGCCCAGCATCGGGTTAGAGGAAACAAAGCGGACGTCATACCCCAGCTCCTTGCAGATACGGTAAAACGCAGCCGCATAGCCCTGGCAGACGCAGCGCCCTTTCACGAGTGCGCCATAAGCGGTAAAGGCATACTGGTGACCGTACGTATCATCCACCGCCGCATATTCATAGACGTTCATATTGCACAGCCTGTCGTGCACCGCCTTGATGATCTCATAATCGCTCTTGCCGTTCGGCTTGATGGCGGCGAGGAACTTGTCAACCGCCTTGTCAACCTGCTCCTCCTCTGCCGGCGTGTCGTAATAATCAAATTCAAAATCCAGCGTGTAATGATAATAGCCGTTTTGCTTGACTTCCTTTTTCATATCAACGGTATCGAGCGCGCTGACCGCCCAGCGAACATAGTCGCCGTCCGTACAGGAAACGGACAGCTCATCCTCCGTCGCCCCGATGAAAATCTGGTTGAGCACCTTCGTCGTGGCGGCATAGCGGGAAAAGAGTTCCGACTTAGAGAGGTAGTGAACCGTCACGTCATTTTCACGCGCGTCCAGCTTTTTCTTGACAATGTTATAGAGCTGCCGGCCGAGCGTATAATACGTTTTGCCGCCGTAGGTATCCGTCACGGAATCCTCAATCAGCGCTTTTTTGGCGCCGAGCGGCTGCGCGACCGAGCCGCCGCTGTAAAACGGGTTTTCAATTTTCGCCGAGCGCTCCTCGGCAAAGACGGTCACCGGCAAAAACACCGATGCCAGCATCAGCAGCGTTAGCAAAACGGAAACAAATTTCTTCATCCTCTTATCCCTCAACAATTCTGACAATTTCTGCCACCGTGTCCTCCACGGTGTTGCCGTCGCACACAACAACGGCGTCGGCATATTTTTGATAAAGCGGCAACCGCTCGTCGTACATATCTCGGAGCGTGCTGCCCTGCTTGACAACGATACCGCGGGTGGTGAGGTCGTTAATCCTGCCGAGCATTGTTTCATACTCCGTATGCAGGTAAATCACTTTGCCGAGCGTCCGCAAATGCTGCATCGCCTTGTCGGAATATATCACGCTGCCGCCGGTGGCAATCACCGTCGCCTCAATATTCAGCGAGAGAATCGCCTTTTCCTCCGCTTCGTAAAAATAATCTGTTCCCTTGGTGTCGATTAAATCCTGCAGGCGGCTGCGCTCCAGCCCCTGCAGCAGCAAATCCGTATCAAAAAAGTTTTTCAGCAGCACCTTCGCCGCAATCACGCCGCAGGTGCTCTTGCCCGACCCGGGCATTCCGATTAAGATAACGTTTTCTCTGTTCATAATACTTCCGTAAAATACTGTTTCAGTTTTTTATAATTGGCACGCATAAAATCGCTGAGTTCCTCCTCGTGCACCAGTTCCAGTTCCGTAGCCTGCACATGCTCGTGATAATAAAACTGAAAATCATCGTGCGTTAAATCGACCTTGCGATCAATAGGGATGACATAAGCCTCATCTGTAATCAGCTCCTCCCGATCATCCTCCTCAACGGAATAACACTTTACCGGTACGGAAATCGCACAGCGAACTTCCCCTCTGTAATCCTCATATTGAATCGGATGATATCCGCTCAAGAAGTCGGAAAAATCATAGCATTCGTGAGGATAGGTAAAGGTATAACCGTTCTCTCCCCAGTATTCTGCGGATTTAATTTCCAGCTTTTCGTTCAGCTCCAGTGTGCCCAAATCGCTTTTTTCAAAATCAATGCTGTCCTCGCTGAACATATGCCATTTTGTCAGGCATATTTTTGATTTTTCATTCAGCTCGCTTTCACATTCATATTCCTTTAAAAAGGCTTTCACCGTTTGGACGGCGCTCTCAAAGCTTTTACAAAAATAATTTTCATTGTAATCCTGCGCGTTCAGCTGGATTCTCAGCTCATAAACCGTGTCGCTCTCCGGCGCTAAAAACAGGGCAAGTTCCCGTTTTCCGTTTTCAATCAACTGCTGCAAAACCGGCTTTGTTTCTTCATCCGGCTCCAGGGCAGTTAGAAGCGCGATTCGCTCCTCATAGGAGCGCGCATAATCATCTGCCAGCTGCATTAGCTGATAGGGTGAAAAGCGAATACCGTTCTGTTTGATGTATTCTTTTAAAGATTTTGAAGGAATCAGCTCCACTATTTTTTCCTGCATTACTTCACGCCTACCTTTTTACAGTTTGGTTCCATCGGGCAGGTGTCGCACTTCGGCTTCCTTGCCGAGCAGGTATCGCGCCCGAACAGCACGATACGGTGGCAGAAGGCGGCTCCTTCCTCGGCAGGCACCACCTTTTTGAGCGCCATCTCGATTTTGACGGGGTCCTTCACGTTCACCAGCCCGATGCGATTGCTGATACGAATCATATGGGTATCCACCACAATACTCTCCTTGCCGTACACATCGCCGACAATCAGGTTGGCGGTTTTCCGCCCGACGCCCGGGAGTTTGGTTAAATCCTCAATATTATCCGGCACCTTGCCGCCGAATTCATCGCGTATCATCTGCGCCATGCCGATGATGGACTTCGCTTTATCACGGTAAAAGCCGCAGGATTTGATGATGGCCTCCACGTCCTCCTGCTTGGCGCTCGCGTAGTCCTCCAGCGTTTTGTATGTACTAAATAGCGTCGGCGTCACGAGATTGACGCGCGCGTCCGTGCACTGGGCGGAAAGGCGCGTGGCAACCAGCAGCTCAAACGGATTCTCTGCCGTTAAGGAGCAGATTGCCTCAGGGTATTCCTCTTTTAAAATGGCTATCGCGTTCATCACGCGCTGTTTATTGGTCATGCTTGTTACCCTTGATGTTATCCCAATAGGCTTTGAAAGCCTGTTCGTTTTTGTTGTCGCCGTATTCATAGTACGTGCGGTCTTTTATCGCATCAGGCAGATACTGCTGATAGGTGTAGTGATGCGGGTAATCGTGGGGATAAATGTAATGCTGTCCCTTGACTGCCGCATCCGCGCCGTCGTAGTGCTTATTTTGCAGCTGACGGGGTATCGGGCCCGATTTGCCGCGCTTCAAATCCGCCGTCGCCGCCTTAATCGCGTTGTTGGCGCTGTTGCTTTTCGGGCTGGTGGCAACGAGAATCACCGCGTCCGCGAGCGGAATTTCCGCCTCAGGCAAGCCGACCATCAGCGCCGCGTCCACCGCCGCCTTGACAATCGGAATAATCTGCGGATACGCCAGCCCAACGTCCTCGCACGCGCAGACCATCAGCCTGCGGCACGCACTCGGCAAATCCCCTGCCTCCAGCAAGCGGGCAAGATAATGCACCGCGGCGTCCGGATCGGAGCCGCGCATGCTTTTCTGATAGGCGGAGACGATATCGTAATGCTCGTCGCCGTCCTTGTCGTAGCGCATTGAGCTTTTCTGCGCCAGCTCCTCGGCGGTGGCAAGGGTAATCACCTTTTTGCCGTCCTTAGCAGGCGTGGCGAGATAGCAGTTTTCGACGGAATTCAGCGCCTTGCGGACATCGCCGCCGCAGCCGAAGGCAATCTTTTTCAGCACCGCGTCGTCATATTCAATGGCAATCTGATTTTCCGCGGCGAGAAAATCAAAGCCGCGCTTCACGGCGGGGATAATCTCCTCGGCGGCAATGCTCTTGAACTCAAACACGGTGGAACGCGACAGGATAGCGGAATAGACGTAAAAATACGGATTTTCCGTGGTGGAGGCGATGAGCGTGATTTTTCCGTTTTCTATGTATTCGAGCAGGCTCTGCTGCTGGCGCTTGTTGAAATACTGAATCTCATCGAGGTACAGCAGAATACCGTTGGGCGCGGTGAAGGTGTCAATCTCCGCCACGATATCGCGGATGTCCTGCGTGGACGCCGTCGTGCCGTTGAGCTTGCGCAGGGCGCGCTTCGTCTTGTTGGCGATAATGGAGGCGACAGTCGTTTTGCCGACGCCAGACGGGCCGTAAAAAATCAGATTCGGGATTTCGCCGTTTTCAATCATGTTATAGAGCGCTCTGCCCGGGGTGAGCAGATGCTTCTGACCGACGATGTCGGAAAGCTCGGTCGGTCTCATTCTGTCCGCAAGCGGATTACTGTTCATTTTGCGTCACCTCCGCCTTGGAATAGACACAGCCGCAGTAGTTCTGCCGGTACAGGCAGTACTGCTTTGACAGCTCGATGGAGCGCTTATAGCCCTCCTTCTTCTTAAAATCCGAGGGCAGCCACTTCACACCGTACTGCGCCGCGAGCGCAAAGCCGATTTCGTTAATCTTCTGCGCGTTTTTGAGCGGGCTGATGGAGAGCGTGGTGCAGAAATAATCGTAGCCCTCCGCCGCTGCGAGCTGCGCCGTTTTTTCCAGGCGCATCCGATAGCATTTGAAGCAGCGTTCGCCGCCCTCGGGCACCGCTTCCAGTCCTTTCGTGACGTCGAGGAAATCCTCGTAGCGATACACACCCTTGATGAGCTTGATTTCATGCTCGGCAGGCAGCGCTTCAATCAACCGCTTCTGCTCGGCAAAGCGCTTTTCAAATTCGCCCTCGGGCGAGATGTTCGGATTAAAGTAATACACCGTGATATCAAAATACCGCGACAGGTATTCCAGCACATAGCTCGAGCACGGCGCGCAGCAGGAATGGAGCAGCAGCCGCGGCGGGCTGCTGCTGTTGAGCTGTGATATGATTTTATCGAGTTCGGTTTGGTAATTAATCTTATTCATTATGAGCCTAAGTAATTTTTCGGGTTGACCTTCGTGCCGTCGAGAATGAGCTCAAAGTGGCAGTGCGGGCCGGTGGAGTTGCCGGTGGAGCCGCTCTTGGCAATCGTTTCGCCCTTGGCGACGGTATCGCCCTCGCTGACAAGAATGGAAGAATTGTGGGCATACAGGGTAACCACCTTTCTGCCCTTTGCGTCCGTGCCGTGGTAAATCATCACATAGTAGCCGTAGGAATACGTCAGGCGCTTGACGGTGATGACAATGCCCTTCTGCGCCGCGCAGACCTTAGATCCCGTCGGGCACGGGAAATCAATACCCGTGTGGGCTCTGCCGTTGCGGTAATGGCCGAACACCTGCGATACGCCGGTGTGACCGGGCACGGGATAGGACAGGCTGAGCGCCGCGTTGGAGCCGGCAAACAGCTCGCTCTCGCCCTCAAAATCGCCCGTCACGTCCTCCTCGTTCTGGTCCTTAATCACAGCGGTGGTAATCTCCTCGGGCGCTTTCAGCCCGCTGAGCAGGGCGGTAATCTCGTCCTCCACCTGCTGGATGAGCTCGTCGTCCTCGTTACGGAATTCGGTGTAAATCTGCGCCTTCTTCGCGTATTCGGCAAACAGGCGGTCGGACTCCGCTCTGTCCTCGGCAAGCGTTACCTTTTTGCGGGCAATCTCCTCCTTCTTGGCGTTAACCGCCTCCTGCTGCTTTTTCTGCTCGGCGCGTACCGCCGCCAGCTCGCCCTTGCTCTTTTCCAGCTCCGCCTTCTGGGCATTGATGCCGTCCTGCTGGTTGGTGAGCTCCGCCATCTCCGCCTTGACCTGCTTAAGCAGCTCCGTATCGCTCTTGGCAACCGCCTTGACCATTTCAAAACGGTTTAAGAACTGGGAGATATCGTTGCTCATAATCAGCGCCACCAGCACGCTGGTCGTGCCGCTGATGTACATCGCGCGCAGGCGCAGGCAGTACGCCTCAAACGTTTTCATAAAATGCTCCTGCAGCGCGTTATATTCCGCTACCGCTTCGTCGTACATCACCTGCAGCGCGTTAATCGCCTGCTCCAGCTCCTCAATCTGCTTATCAAGCTCGCTGAGCTTTGTCTGTGCCTCGGCAACCTCACGGTCCAGCACGTTCAGCTCCTCATTGATGTAGCCGATTTTTTCATCGAGCGCGTCGATATAATCCTGCGTGAGCTTGGCTTCCTCGGAATATTCCTCGAGCTGCGCCTCGCTGTCCGCGAGCTTCTGCTCCAGCTCCGTGCGCTGGCTTTCGAGCAGCTGCTGCAGCTCCTCCTTGGTCAGCGTCGGGTCAATCGTCGTTTCCTCAATCACCTGTTCCTCGGTGGTCTCCTCTGTCGTTTCCTCGGTTGAGTCCTCCTCGGCGGGAGCCGTCGTCTTTTCCTTTTTGGATTTTTTCTTCGTGGTGCTTTCGGTAGTGCTTTCCGTTGTCGTTTTGGAGGCTTTTTTCTTCGTCGTTTCCTCCTCGGCGGTGCTTTCCTCCTCAGCGGCAACCGTCGCCGTCTCCTCCGTGACGGGCTGCTCCGTCTTGGCATACGCACTGAAACCGCCGACGGCTATCAGCATAGCAAGCGCCGTCAGCAGTGATACAATTTTGATGAATAGCCTGTTCTTCAATGATAAGACTCCCTTGGTTTATTACGGCAGATAGTATGCCGGGTTGACGGCGTCGCTCTGGCTGGAGCCGCCGACTCTTACCTCAAAATGACAGTGAGGTCCTGTTGAATTTCCGGTGGAGCCGCTGTAGGCAATCTGCTCGCCCTTTTCCACAAACTGCCCCTCGGAAACAATAATATCGTTATTATGCGCATACAGCGTATAGACCACCTTGCCGGACGGCGTCAGCTTGTCGTGACGGATAACAATGTAGTGGCCGTAGCTGCGCTCCAACCGCTGCACGAGAATGACAATGCCCGATTCCGCCGCCACAATTTTCTGGTCCTCGTTGCCGCCGGTGGAAAAGTCGCAGCCGGAATGGCCGGGATATTCGCCGAAGCCGCAGGTAATCGTCGTATACGCCGGGCAAGGATAGGTCAGGCTGATGGTGTTGCCGTCGTCCTCCGTTTCCTGCGGCGCCGTGGTCGTCTCCTCCTCCGTGGTGGTTTCTTCCTCGGTGCTCGTTTCCTCGGTTTCTTCCTCGCTCGGCTCCTCAGTGGTGCCCTCGTCCCCGTTATCGCCGTCGGTTTCGCTCTCCTCCGGCTCAGTGGTGGTTGTCGTCGTAGTCGTGGTTGTGGTAGTTGTTGTCGTTGTTGTGGTGGTAGTGGTCGTCGTCGAGGTCGCCATCATTTCCGCATAGCGGCGATCCGCCTCGGCGATATCGGCGTCAATCGCGTCCAGCTCCTCCTGGGTGATATCGCGGTATTCGCCGTATTCCTGCGTTTTTTCGTGCAGCTGCTGCAAAAGCGTGTTCGCCTCCTGCTGCTGCGTTTCCATGGTGCTTTGCTGCTCCTGCATGGCGTCCTGCTTTTCGAGCAGCGCCGCCTTTTCCGCCTTCAGGCTGGCGGTATCGCTTTCGAGCTGCTGCTGCTTTTGGGTCAGCTCGGTTTGCTTGAGCGTCAGTGCGTCCTTGGTTTCCACAATCTCCGTCGTCTGCGCCACAACGCTTTCCAGCAGCTCGCCGTCACGGCGGGAGACCGCGCGCACCATTTCCATGCGCGTCATCAGC
>CALGGQ010000200.1 GCA_937915775.1 uncultured Clostridia bacterium
ATTGATATTGACCGTATAATTTGAATTCCACGGCGGTTTTATGCTGTTATTCCAAATTCCCTGCAAATTCGTTGCAAGGCTGCCCTCGCGTGAGGAGGCAAGCATTAAATATCTGCCGTAATTAAATAGCAGAACGTAAAGTGAATTATCGCTTTTTGCTTTACTGAATTCTTTAATCCGTTTATCCGTCGGAATAGGAGGGGCTTCCTTTTGCGTTAAATCAAAATGCACGCGGTTATATAAGGAACTGTAATCCGCAGTATGCCTTTTGAGAAGCTCGTCGAAGCCGTAAGAGGAAGCTTTATTCAACGTATTGATACAGGCGTTTTTATATTCCCTGCCCTGTGCGGCAGGGTATTTATCAAAGCCGTTATAGCTTGTTTTCACTGCAAGGAGCAGCACGGCATCGCTTGCGTTTTCTACTTCGATTACGTTCTTATTCTCAAAAACTGTGCCGTCGGTTTCAACCTTAATCGCACATCTGAACAAAACGCCCTTTTCCTTGGGTTTGTCCGAATAATTAAGGCTATTGCAGGGGTAATGAGGGCTTTCGGTGTCGGCATCACCCGGGCATTCGCCGTCCAAAATCAGAACGCCGTTATTAACGAAAACCTTCGATTTCAGAGGGCTTTTTATATTAACAGAAAAGGAAAAGCGGCTGTTTTCACTTTCCACTTTATATACGAGCACATCGTCAGGGAAGGATATAAAAGCCGTCTTTTTTATGCAGGCGTTTTCTGCATGAAAGCAGCTTTCAAGGACGGCGTTGGAAAGGTTAAGCCTGCGCTGATATGACTCATATTTGTTTAACTGAAACGAAAGCGTTAAGTCGCCCAAGGGCATATATGCCTGAGACCAACAGGTAAGAAAGCCTTTTTCAATGATATCCTGCGCTTTGCTGTATTCACCCTTAAGAGCAAGCTCCTGCGCTTTTTTATACGCTTCATAGGCGCCCTCCTTTTTAATGCTTTTAGGATGGCCCGTCCAAAGCGTATCGTGGTTAAGGGAAATGACGTCCGTTTTAACGCCGCTAAAGCACATAGCGCCGATACTGCCGTTGCCGAGCGGCAACGCTTCGTGCCAGTTTTTTGCGGGCTTTTCATAATACAATTCTTCGTTCATCATAATTCTCTGTTTTCGTTATTAAGTAAGTTTTTTACACCTGTTGCCTTAACTGCTTTTGATGTATCTGCAAGAGCGTTTGAATAAAAGCGAATATTTTGATGAACGCCTTCATGCACTCTGTCTAATGCAATCGGCTCAACGCAAAGGGCGTAATCCTTGTTATAAAAGGTGTTGTTATGTATTTCCACATTCCTGCAAGGTCCGCTTTCGTACCATTCCTTACAGTCGCAGGAAATGTAGATACACGCCATTTGAATATGCTCAAAGGAGTTATTAAATATCTCCGCTCTTTTGTCCGTCGTGCAGAGAATACCGCGCGTGGGGATTGCTTTAAACGCGCAATCTGATATAACAACCTCGGGGTTATAAGAGACGTTTTCAATCACGCTCATTCCGACTTTAAGCGGCGGTAACGGTTCTTCAAATTCGAGCGTAACGCACTTATTATTAATATCGTTTTGCACCGATTTAACGGCATTTTCGCCTATTAACGACAGGTCTTTTCTGTTATAGAACTTAACTTTATCTCCCGCAAAAAACGGCTCATAGCCGCCCTGCTGATTGTGTACAAACTCAAAAACGGCGGTATTAACATTCAGTGTTTTTTTCGTTCTCAAAAATGCGCCGTGAATATTAATGCCGTCGTCGTGCAAATGAGAAAACAGGCAGTTTTTGATAGTAACCCTGCCCTTACAGCCGCAGATATGAATACCGTCTGCAAAGGAGGAAACGCTATGCCCCGCCGCAGGCTGGAAGCGGATACCGTCAAAGGAGAGATTTTCACACATCTGCGAAAGCCAGCCGAAGCCCGCAAGATAATTCACGGTAATATTTTCGCTTTTAATATTACTGCTCCCGCTGAAAAAGATTCCGCTTGTATGCCTGCTATGATTCGGGCTGATAGTATAAACTGCGCCGCGTTTAAGGTCAGGTTTAAAATAATACTTAATTTCAATTATATTGTCTGTCAGGCGGTTAATCGTTTTTACTCTTGAAAGCGGGCTGTTCTGATTCCATACTCTGTAAACCTCATCGTCGTCGTGGCACACCCAGCAATCCGTCATCTGATTACCCGTAAATGAAAAGTATTCCGTATTACTAAACGGGCTCTTTTCAAAGAAGGTAATGCTTTTTCCGTCAGTTTTGAACTCGCTTGCGGAAAGCTGATAAATGACGGAATTTCCGCTTGCTTCGCATACTTTAAATTCAATATTGCTCGGCGACGGATAGCGCACGGTAAAATTTTTCAGCGTAATGTTTTTACAATTCAGCAGCCCGAGCGCGCACATATCGCCGTGGATATTAAAAACTGCGCCGCCCCCGTCGATAGTTAAATTGCTCTTGTTTTTAAGCAGCATAGCGAAATGCTTATCGGGGAATCTAAAAGAATCCGTATTCGTCATATGTATCGTTTCAGACGGACTGTATTCCCTGTAAAAATGACAGTCTCCTTTTGGAAACGAAAGGGTATCGCCGGCGCTGCAAGCAGCAATGGCTTTTTCTATACCGAGCGACGCATTTTCACTTTTGCAAAAATCGTTTACATTAATTATCATTCGGCTGTTTTCTCCTGCGCTTTACTCTTTTCGGGTAACAACATTATAACACCCCATAAAAGCGTAATACAACCGATAATGATAATGGAGATGATTGGTTTAAGCCAAATGGTTATGGCGGCTAACGCATATCCGCCGAAAAGCGTAATTCTTAATTTCCACGTTCTGACGACGTCCTTTTGGGTTCCTGAATTGCAACGCGTGATTGCTGCATCAAGAAACTGAAATGCAAGCGACCAAAGCGTTATCGTGCCGATATAAAGCAGTTCAGGGAAGCGTTCATTAGGATATTGGCCGACATAACCCGTTACAAACGGGACAAGCGTTATAAAGAATATCCATATGCCGTTTAATACAAAAACAGTGGAATTGACTTTCTCCGCCTTGTGAAAAGCATTGTGATGAGAACGCCAGGCAAGGTATATCTGAAAGAAGCTGATAATATAGGCTAAAAAGGTGGGCCATTGCTTCGCCAGCGCCGCAGCCGTCGGTTTATCGGGAACGGCGAGTTCCAACACCATGATGGTTGCGGCAATGGCAACAATACCGTCCGTCAGCGCTTCAATTCTTCCTTTATTCATTTTGTCAGCTCCTGTTTATGCTTCGTCGCTTTCAAACTGTTTTCTCTGTTCCACAACCGCATTGTGAATATCCTCTTTGGTCTTGCCGGTCAGCTTGTAGAAGAAGAACGGAACGCCGGCAAGGAACATCATAATGCCGTGAACGACAGTATAGAAGAACAGCAGCTTGATTTTGGAATCGAGCGACTGTGCGGTGTCATCCGCAAGTCCGGGAACGTAGCCGATAATGGATTTCCAGCCGGTTGTCGGGTCATCATAAAGAATTCTCGGCGCAAGCGCGCTTGCAATCGTTCCGCTAATCATCGTTCCTATGCCGATAACGAACGGGAAGGTGGCGTCAAGACGCTTGCCGGTTTTGAGTTCAATATCCTCAAGAACGTCCGCCTGGAACATGGATGGAAGCAGGTTGGAAGCACCAAACTGCAGACCGATTAAGAACAGGAAGGCGATAAACAATATCTGAAGCACCGTGCTTGGGTTTTTAAAGTAAGTATAGCCTACGATAAAGGCAACCGTATTGATAATCACCGAATAAATACCGCTGGCAATGTACAACACCTTTGAATTGAATTTCTTTAAAAGGAAGTTGATAGCAAGCATACCGACTGCGGTGCCGATTCCCGTAGGAAGTCCGAAAAGGACGAATTTGTCCGTATCGCCAAGAAGCGCACCTGCCATAAACACGCCCATATAAGTTGCAATACCGCGGAAGCTCTTTAAAAACTCAGAAACGATAATCGTCCAAGCATATTTATTGCTTAATACGTCTTTAAAGCCAACCAGCGGGTTTTTCTTCTCCGCCGTATAAGCAACTCTTTCGTGTACCGATTTCATACCAAGCAGCATAGCAATGATACCTACCACGCCGCAAAGCGCTGCGCCGATAATAAAGCGGGTTCCCTTATCTTTAACAAATATGCCGATGACAAGAACGATTACAAGCGGCGCGGAGTTGCCGACTGCGGAAACGATACCTCTGAACGACATTACGGTATCTCTCTCCTTGAGGTTCGGCGTCATGACGACGGCAACCATATTGGTGGTGCCGCCGAAATTGCTGGCAATTGACCACGCCACGGCAACGGTCACAAGATAAATCAGCAGAAGGGTGCCTGTAAATGCCTTTGGCGTAATGAAAGATAAAACAAGCAAAACGCCCATTGGAACTGCTGCCATAAGCGCAAGCGGTCTAAACTTTCCTGCCTTGCCCATTTTTCTGCCGTCTATGTACATGGCAATAAAGAAGTTCAGCACAAACGGGATAACGCTGATAAGCGTATTGTAAAGCGACAGCCTTGTAGACGGTATCTGCAAAACGTTTACAAGATAGTCGTTTCTGTAAGAGCCTATCATACCCGTCATATTCGTATAAAAGAATACGGCTACAAGGTAGAGTATAAATTCACTCGGCTTTACATATTTTTTGTCCTCTTTTACAGGGAGTGCGTTTTCCATAATAATCTCCTTTCAAATTACATCGATTTCACAAATCTTATATTTATTAATTCAAACGGGTGAAGTTTAACACTTCCGTCTGTTTTTTCACTTAAACTATTTTCTGTTATATCAACAACTTCATTTGGAATATAACCTTTTATTTCAACGTTTGCCGTTTGCTCTGTTGAACTTGAATTGTAAAGCCTTACGATAATTCCGTCTTTATTGTCGGCAGGCTTCACCGTTTCAACAACAACGTTTTCGTTATCCGTCTTTAATAATCCGCTGCTTGCCTTGACGTCGTTTTCTCCGTCTGTGATTATCGGCGGATTATTAAGCAGATAAGCCGCTTTATACGTTTCCTCTGAGAGTTTACCGTCGTGAGTAAACAATGCGTATTTGATTACGTGATGACCCTGGTCAACGTTAATGCCGGGGCCGCCCTTCGGGCTTCTGACGAGGTTCATATCCATTACGCCGTGCTTACAGCGGAAGCCGTATTTGCAGTCGTTAATAAGAGAGAGCCCGTATTCCTTTTCCGACAGGTCAACAAACTTCTGTCCCGACGTTTCAAACTGCGCCGTTTCGACGCTGTCGTTTTCCGTCGTTTTGCGCCCGATATGACCGAACTGAACGTTATAATTGCAGATATCGGCTTTCATATTCGTCGGGAAGGCAATTCTCAGCATTTTGCTTTCCTGCTTAACGTCAAGCGCTAAATCAACGTAAACAGCCGCATCGCCGTCAAGAATGTAAAACGTCTGAACTATTTTGCAGCCGCCGACTGTGTATTCACCCTTTGTAACCGCTTTTGCGCCGTCCTGATATATTTCAAAGCCCGTGCAGGTTGCATTTTGCTTAGTTGAAAGATAATCCGCACGGCAGTTTTCAATATCCCAGCAATCGCCGTTATCGTCATACTGCGAAACCTGAGCCATCGGATTATCCGGTACTGCAAATTCTCTGCCAAGTGATTTATTGAAGAGCGAAGTAATTACTCCGTCTTTAAACGTAACCTTTACCTTATCGTTTTCAATGTAATCGTCGCCGCAGGAGCTTTTAAAGCCGTCGGTTATCTTTCCCATTGAAGCAACGGAACAGTAGCCAAAAGCGGGCAGCGGTGCGTTATACCATTCGCCGTCAACCTTGAGAACGGTGGCATATGAAAAGGGGTTAAAATTGACTGCTGCCCTTTGATGGATCAGTTGTTTCAGCAAATATGAAATCGACTCATTTAGTGTTTGAAGAATGATTTCATACCGCTTTTCGCTTTCCTCATAAACTCGGTTGATTGACGAACCCGGAAGTATATCGTGGAACTGATAGAGCAATATTTCCTTCCATATTTCATCAATTTTGTTTTGGCTTAAAGGAAGCGCAATTTCTTTGTCAAGTGCAAGCGCTATCAGCTTTTCGTAATTGCCGAGCGCAATTTCGCATTTTCTGTTATAGCGCTTATTTTTTGCCCTCGTTGTATAGGTTCCCTGATGGCGTTCAAGATAAAGCTCGCCTTTGTGCGTAGGATAAGGAACCGCTTTATCGTCAAGTTTTCTGAAAAAGTCGTCGCTTTTTTCATACTGTACCTTGGGCATTGAGTATAGATTTTTAAATCTTCTTGCTCTTTCAAGGTGCTCGTAACCCGGTCCTGCGCCGCCGTCGCCTATTCCGAAGAGGCTCATTGAAATATCGGAAATGCTGCGCTCGGCGTAATTCTTTTCGCCTGCGGTCAGAACGTCGCCCCTGACGGGAGCATTATAGGTATCCTCGGGGAGCATATGGGCAAGGATTTCGCTGCCGTCTATTCCCTGCCAGTAAAAGGTGTGATAAGGGAATTTATTATAAATGTTCCAGCTAATCTTTTGGGTAAGAAAATACTTTACACCTGCGAGCTTCATTACCTGCGGCAGGCAGCCTGAGTAGCCGAAGCTGTCGGGCACCCAGAAGATTTGCATATCCTTGCCAAATTCTTCTTTAAAAAACTTCTTGCCGTAATAGAACTGGCGCACCATGCTTTCGCCGCCGATAAGGTTTGAATCGGGCTCAACCCACGTTGCGCCCTGCACGTCCCAGTTCGGCGTTTTGGCAAGCGCCTTAACCTTTTCGTAAATTCTCGGATAGCTGTCTTTCATCCACTGATACAGCTGCGCCTGCGACGCGCCGAATTTATACTCGGGATAAAGTGCAATGTTTTTAATCTGCGTTGAAAAGGTACGCGCGCCCTTTCGTTTGCTCTCTCTTATCGGCCACAGCCACGCAAGGTCAAGATGTGCGTGACCTATGGCGGAGTATGTAAAGGCATGTTCATCCGTATTTTCTCTTTCAAGCAGAGGCTTAAGAATTTCACGCATTTCTTTTGCGCTACTCTCGTTCACCTCACCGAATGCGATAATCTTTTCAATCGCAGACTTTATTTCGGTATTAAAGTCTTTATCGCTGCCGTAATCGTAAACGCTGAGCAACACCTGAATGTCATAAGCAAGAGCGCGTATTTCAGAATTAACCTGACCTATGGCAAGCTCGCCGACTCTTGATTCGTTTTCCATATCGCCGAAAAGGTCGTTAGCGCCGCAATCCATCCAGAAGTCAACTTTATTTCCGAAATGCAATTCGTCATAAATCGGAACAATCCGCTTTACGGGAGTTCCGAGCCCTGCGCCGAAGCCCGCTGCAAAACAGGTTACGCTCTGAATTTCGTTCCCGTCAAGGTCATAGATTAAGCCCTCGCCGCCGCAGTTAAGCATAAACACAAGTTTGCTTTTGTCATATCCGCTTGGCAGTTCTCCCGTAACATGAAACCACGCACAGTCAAAAACTTCTTCTGCCCACTTCGTGTTTTGCCGAACTATCATTTCTTTTCCCGAAAAACGCTCGTCAAAGGATACGGGTTCTTTCGTTATATATGCCGTACAATTCAAATCGCAGATATGAGAAAAAGACATATCGAAAAGCATATCCGAATAATCCTCATATTCTTTTCTTCTTTTCTCGGCAAAGGTTCTGTCCTTACCGCCCATTAGTTTTCTGTCATTTTGCGTCATAGTATACTCCTATTGATATATCATTTTTTCCGCTGTTTACTTGTTTTTATTATATAATTATATAAATGATTTTTCTATGAGGAGATTAAACAAAAGCACGGCGCCAAATTTGTTGACAATTCAAAATATTTGATATATCATTATAACAAATAGGGAGGTATAATGATGACACTTTATGAGCAGATATATCACCAAATTAAAACAAAAATAATGAACGGCGAGTTTGATATTGACAAGCCGCTGCCTACGGAAGCGGCTTTACAAAAGGAATACAACGTCAGCCGCATTACCGCAAAGCAGGCGTATGCAAAGCTGAGCGAAGAGGGCTTTGTTGAACGCCATGCAGGAAAAGGCACATTTATACGCAAAAATTTCAGGCACGGAAAGCACCCTCTTATCGGGCTCGTCTTATGTGATTTTGATTCCACCTTCGGAGAACGCCTTATTAAGCAAATTGAAATAAGCGCCGCTGAAAGCGGGTACAGTATTATTTTGAAACGAAGCCTTGACGATCACAAAACCGAGGATAAAGCGATAAAGGAGCTGATGGATGTCGGCGTAAGCGGCATAATTATTCAGAACTGCCATGGCGAATACACAAAAAATCTTATGGGGCTTACGGTAATGGATTTTCCCATCGTTTCTGTTGACAGGTATGCCAAGGGTTTATTCATTCCTTCCGTTACCTCAGACAACTTTAACAGCAGTATGAACGCTACCGAAAGTCTTATCAGCGCCGGACATAAGCATCTTCTTTTCGCTTCGTCAGATACGGAAAATACCTCCACGCTTACCGAGCGCAGGGACGGCTTTAAAGAAGCCCACCTCAAAAACGGATTACCCCTTTCACCGCATAATCTACTGACAGATTTAATAAGTCCTCTTTCCAAAAAGGAAGAGGACATTGAAAGAGACATTATTAAGATACAGGAAGCGTTGTGCTCATCGGACATCACAGGCATTATTGCCTCCGAGCGCTTTGTTGCTGAGCTTTGCTCCATAGCAGCAAAAAGATTAAACAAACACTTTCCCGATGATATTGAGTTGATTTGTTTTGACTGTTCCGAAAGAGTATTGTCCACCCGTGAATTCACTTATATCCGACAGAACGAAAGCGAGCTTGCAAAAGTTGCCGTCAAACAGTTGATTTACCAAATTAACGGGGAAACGCAAAAACAGAGCATGCGTTCACTCGTTCCCGCAGCTTTTATTAAGGGGAATTCAACATTTTAGCTGTATTCACGCCTTCATAATATTTCAATGTTAGTATTGTAGATAATTTATAATAACCTGGGGTATACTCATTTTTTGTGCTTTTGACAGTGGTAATTTAACCCTTTTTATACCGAACGTTTGCATAGCCGTTTTGACCACAATTTGACCACATCAATTTTAAAGCGGCATATCTCTAACCGAGTTGCCGCCCTTTCATCTGCTCTGCAAATTAGAATTTGCAAAGCAAATTCAGTGGTCAGTGTCCAGTGGTCAGTGGTCAGTTATAGGTCGCTTCGCTCCGATTATAATCGGGTGCGGGTGTCCCGCCCAACAACTGGTCACTAGCCACTGGTCACTGGTCACTATCTCGACAAATTCTGATTTGTAGAGTTTATTATATCACAACGAAAACAAAAAGTACACCGCCTACTGAACTGCCCCGGATTGAGCGGACAGCACAGCTGATTTCTCCTCCCTATTCCAAACCGAGCTGCTGCATTTCCGCTTTAACGCCGTCCTCACAGGAGCGCATAGCGAGAATCGTCTGTTCAAACAACTGATTCAAATCCCATCCGAGCAGTTCTGCACCGAACTGAATGACCTCTCTGGAGCAGCCTGCGGCAAATTTTTTATCCTTAAATTTCTTTTTTAGACTTTTCACCTCAAAATCGCTTGTGCTCTGCGAGGGGCGCATTTTTATAGCGGCACCGATAAGACCTGTTAATTCATCCGTAGCATACAGCACCTTTTCCATTTCATGCTCGGGCTTGACGTTGACGGTAAGGTTATACCCGTGTGAGCATACGCCGTGAATAACCGCATCGGTGACGCCCGCTGCTTTTAGCAGTTCCGGCGCTTTGATACAATGCGCGT
Source organism: uncultured Clostridia bacterium (assembly GCA_937915775.1). Taxonomy (GTDB): domain Bacteria; phylum Bacillota; class Clostridia; order Oscillospirales; family Acutalibacteraceae; genus Eubacterium_R. The sequence continues at coordinate 9,826 of CALGGQ010000200.1, forward strand.
CAGGATATGCTTCAAAGTCAATATCGTGCAGCAGACCGACTGTTCCCCAAAAGTCCTTATCCGCGCTGTAACCGAGTGCATCGGCAAACCATTTCATCACACCCTCAACGGTTAAGCCGTGATAAATGTGATAAGGCTCTTGGTTGTATTGTTGCAAAAGTGCAAGCGCTTTTTCTCTTGTAATATTACTTTCCATCGCTTTAACCTCTTTCATATATCTCTTTGGCAACGTCACGCAGCGCCTGCGCTTCAATCGGACGCTGAAAATAATCGAACGACGGCGCGCATTTACGCAAAACATACGCATAATTACCGTCTCTTATCAGCCTGTCGGAATTGAGAAAATCCCATGCCTCGTCCAACAGCGCTTCCACAGCGTCAAAGGCGGTATCGTCTCTGTCATAGGTCAGGTGCGCGAGCATCACAAGGGAAATGGCAATTTCACCGTCGTGCTTTCCCTCAGCCTTCAGAATAGCTACGGCTTCCTTCCAGCACACCTCCGCCTCGTCAAAGCGCCCCAACGCATTCAACGTGCCTGCCTTGTTATTCAGCAGGGCGGCATATTCATAAGTATCTGTTTTTCCTGATGCAATATAGCATTTAGCAGCCTTGTCGTAAAGCGCCAACCCCTCTTCCTCCTGATGAAAAAAGGACAGGGTAGTAGCAGCGTTAATATAAACGGTGGAGCCTGAAAGAGTCCCACCCAGCTCTAATTCATCTACAAGCGTGAGGCATTCCGCCATCGCCCGAAGCGCTTTACCCCTTTTCTGAGTCCGACGGTAAAAGCCGACGGCTTCGTTCAAAACGGTCAGCAGTCCTCTGTCATCGCCCGTTTCGCGCGCCTCATTTTCCCAAAAGGTCAGGCATTCGCGCGCACCGCGCATATCGTTTCTGTTAAAACAAGCGTCCAGTCGGTCTAAAAATCGCTTTGTATCCATCATATCAAATCCTTTAATACCTCGCCGGCGATAATCAGCCCTGCCACGCTTGGTACAAATGCGTTACTGCCGGGCACCTGGCGACGAATATCGCAGGTTCTTTTTGTATCGGGCGGACATATACAGTGGTGCTTACAGGAATTTTCGTCATCCTCAATCGGCTTCATGGCAGGTTCCTTTGAATAAACGCATTTCAACTTTTTGATGCCTCTTTTTCTGCACTCATAGCGCATAACCTTTGCAAGCGGACAGACCGAGGTTTCATAAATATCCGCCACCTCAAAGCGTGTAGGGTCAAGCTTATTGCCGGCACCCATACACGAGATAATCGGTACGCCTGCTGCCTGTGCATTCTCAGCAAGGGCAAGCTTGGCGCTGACGGTATCCACCGCGTCCACAATATAATCGTACTGTGAAAAATCAAATTCCTCGGCGTTATTGGGCGTATAAAAGCATTTGCGCTTGATAATTTCAATTTGCGGATTAATCTCCTTTAAGCGCTCCTCAGCCGCATCGGTTTTGAACTGACCGACGGTTTTTCGCGTAGCAAAAATCTGGCGGTTGATATTTGTCAGACAAATTCTGTCATCGTCAACGAGCGTCAGCGTGCCAACTCCTGAGCGAGCAAGCGCCTCCGCTGTGTAGCCGCCCACGCCGCCAATGCCGAAAACGGCTATGTGTGCAGCTGCAAGTCGTTCCATTGCTTCTTTACCGAATAATAACTGTGTTCTTGAAAACTGGTTCATACACTCTTAAATCTTCCCTATTTCTCAATGGCAACTATATAAAGCCTACTTAATCTATAGGCTAAATATGTTTATACAGTAATATATCACTAAAATAGCGAGTTGTCAACCTCTTAGAACCACTAAAAAAGCAGTAACCTTCTTTGCGTAGGACGCCGTTGGTTACTGCTGTTTATAATATTTTCGAATTTACTCTGCTTCGCTCTCGAAGCGCTTTCTCTGCTCGATAACGGCGTTCATACCGAGCAGCATGGCAATTACGCCGACCACGCCGCAAAGACCTGCGCCGATGATGTACTGCAGCCCTTCGTTATCCTTCCAGATTAAGCCGATGACCAGCAGAATGACGAGCGCGCGGAATTGCCGACTGCCGAAACAATACTGCGGAAGGAGATGACGGTATCGCGCTCCTTCATATTCGGCGTCATCACGATAGCAACCATATTGTCTGTCAAGGCTGACAAAACCATCATTCGTTGGCATATATGGTGAGCTGATGGCTGTCGTCACACAGATAGGTTCAACAAATCTCACAAATTGTTTATACGATTTGTATTGACAAATTACAACGAACGGTATATTATATTTTCAATTTTGAGAAAAGGTCATCAGAAAGCGAAGTGAAACCATGACACCGCAAAATCAAACGGAAAGAGCTGCTGCTTTGGACTATACAGAGGAGGAGCGCCTTGCCGTCAAGTACCGCTTTTTGCGCGAAAAAATCATTCATACTTTTAAAAAGGGCAGCCGTATTTTGACCATCTGTAAGATAGTAGCAACGGTGCTTTTTCTGCTGTTTACACTGCTTGCCGTTCTCATCAGCCGCCATACCGGCAATGCAGCGCAATGGTTACAGTGCTGGGTACTGATCATCTTTTTGAATATTTTGATTTTTGTCATCGCGGACTATGCAAAATATTTGGTGGAAGCCAAGGTGATTCCGTATCTGGAAAACGATGAGGAAATAGAATTCGGCGAATACGACATCTTCCTTGAGGATATTGACGGAGAAACAGACGAGGAAGATGAGGAAGAGGAGGACTGACGATGAAAAACACCTTACAAATATTCAGACGCGATATCAAAAACATCTTCACCAATTCTATGGCGATTATTCTGGCTGTGGGTATTGCACTGCTGCCATCGCTGTATGCTTGGTTTAACATTTTTGCCAACTGGGATCCATACGGCTCTACCGGCAATATGCAGGTTGCCGTCGTGATCGAGGACGAGGGTTATCAATTCAGGGATATTACCATCAATGTCGGCGAGCAAATCCGTTCCAATCTGGAGGCAAACGACCTGATAGACTGGCAGTTTGTCTCTAAAGAGGAAGCTGTCAGCGGCATTACTTCAGGCAAATACTATGCCGGCATTGAAATTCCGGCAGGCTTTTCCGAATCGCTGACCAGCATCGTTACCGATCATTTTCAGCAGCCGCAGATCACCTACTATGCCAACGAAAAGAAAAACGCCATTGCCACCAAAATCACCGACAAGGTGGTACAGACCGTTCAGCAGGAGGTCAATGAATCCTTTGTCACAACGGTTATCAACGTCATCAGCTCGCTTGTCAATGTGGTGGCGGACGCCACCGAAAGCGGCGTAGCGGAAACCTTCGGTGATTTGCAGGATAAGCTGAGCACGGCGAGCGCGTCCATAGACACAATACAAAAATCCGTTGACGGATTCGGCAGTATTTTAACGCTGTCCGGAACGCTCAACGAAGCGGTCAGCAACAACAATCTTCAAGAGGTATTGGAAAAAAGCGATACGCTGATAGCAAGCGGCGCAGATATGACAAAAGTGCTGCAAGGCAGTATCGGCGGCATTACCGCGTCCGTGGATACAGCGCTGGAGGGTATTGCTAAAGATTTAAGCGATGCCGCCGTGCTGATAGATACAGCCGGCACGCAGACCTCCGGCAAAGCAGACGCTGCCATCACCGCTGCGCAAACAGAGCTGGAAACCCTGAAAACACAGTTAGCGGCAATACATAGTGCGCTGGAAACCGTTAATCAACTGACGGAAAACACGGAGCCCGAAATTTCGAATTTCCTTACCGAATTGGAGACAAAAACAGGCAAAATAGATGCCGCTCTTACTGCTATAGAGGGCAAAGAAGAGCTGGCACGGGCGGAAGCGGAGCAGTTGGCAAAGGACCTCAGCACCGTTTCGCAGGAAATTACCTCCTTGCGCACTGATTTTAAGGAAACTGTAGCGCCGGCAATCAAGCAGTTTCTCAGCAAAACAGCAACTACAGCGCTTGACACGGTTACTGCCGGATTGGAGGAGACGGCGAATCTGATTAGCGATATCAGCGAGAAAACTGCCGAGGCAGCCGAAATGCCGCTCAACGAAGCCGAAACAAAACTAATTAAGCTAAGAGCACAGCTGCAAAGCCTTGCCGACCTGCTGGGGAAGGTCAAGAGCTTTCTCCCTCTTCCGTTACCTGTCTTAGATGAATTTTTGAACAAGCTGAACGGCAAAATAGAAAAGCTGGACACCATTCTTGCCGTCATTGCCAAGGCAAAGGACGGCTCTGCCCAGGCTCAAGCAGGTCAAATTGCCAAGGAGCTCACTGATCTTTCCGATGAAATCCAAACTATGCGCACGGATTATCAGACAGAAATTCAGCCGATTCTTGATGATAAGCTGCCGGCAGCTGTTGATACCGTACTGGACGGCGTCGTCAGCGGTCTTGACACAGCATCAGCCAAAATCAGCGGCATTACTGCCGATACCGCCGGCACCGCTGAGCAGGCAATTGCCAATGCACACACCAGCCTGACCGAGTTACAGACAAGGCTGCAAACCATCCGTGAGACAATGGATACTGTGCAACAGCTGTTCCCGTCGGGACTGCCCGCTGTAAACCGTTTTTTAACAGGCCTTGACGGCAAAATTGACAAAGCCTCTGCGCTGCTTTCCACCCTCTCCGGCGTCAGGGAGGGAACCGCAAAGGATAAAATTGATGCGGCAGTTGCAGACCTCAACGCACTGTCCGCGGATATCAACACACTGCGCACAGATTACACAACCAACGTGCAACCGGTGATTGATGAAAATCTGACGGCGCTGCTGGATATGCTGAGCGTTACCGGCGCACTGGTCACAACGCTGAACGGCGAGTTACCCACCATTCAGGCAATGGCAGACAGCCTTAACAGCTCTATGCAAAGCGGCGAGGAATTAATCAGCGCAATTGATACGCTGCTGACAAACATCAAAAAGCAGTTGGACTCCTTATCCGGAAAGCTGCAGGAGTTCGGTGACAGCGAAATTCTTAACACCGTAAAAAACATCGCAGGAAAGAACACAGACCAGATTGGCGCCTTTCTCGCCTGCCCTGTTATCGTCAACACAGATAAGATTTACGGAATAGAAAACTACGGCTCTGCGATGGCACCGTTTTACAGCACGCTTGCTATCTGGGTCGGCGCTATGATACTGATAGCCGTAGTAAAAACGGCTGTCAAGCGCAAGAAGGAAATCGGCGACGGTAAGGTTCGGAGTGTTCAGTGCTATTTCGGCAGAATGCTGACCTTCCTGTTATTCTCTGTCGTGCAGGCACTGGTCATCTGCCTCGGTGATTTGTACTTTTTGAATATTCAGTGCTATCATCCCATCCGGTATCTGCGGGAGCAATGGCTTGAACTTGCTCAGATCGAAATGCGTGGCATCGGCATCAATTTTTAATGCCGTGGAGTCCACGGAGCAGGACATGACCACGTTTCCAGCCGGCATTATGGACGCGTGCACATCCTGCATGGCAAGTGATTTGTCGCCATAGCTGACGGTCAAAGCCTTGTCCAGGCGCAACCCTACGGGATCTTTTCCGCCAAGGCCCAGGATGCCGGGCTTTACCAGCAGGGCGCATTGGGGAATGGACAGCTGGCCTGGCTGCCACTTGCCGGCGATATCGACCTTGGCATCGCCCTTGGCCGATACGGAAAAATCTGCATGATTCAAATTGCCGGATGCTTTGAGCGAAGATGCATCCAGGGCAAATGCGTCCGTTTGCAGTTTGGATAGTCCCGCCAGCATGTTTACGGAGGGCGATGCCCAGAGGTCTTTGCCCGACAGGTCGATGGATAGGTCTTTTAACGCGATGCGTTTGTCGTACGAAAATTGGGGAAGGGAGGCTTTAAATGTGAGCGACTGGCCGGATTCGGCATTGAAAGCCACATGGGAATTAAAGGCGGAACCGGCAATGGGCTTGCCTATGAGCGAGGCGATGTTTTTCCATTCCGGGATATGGATATCCAGGACGCCCGTGAGGTTTGGCAGCGTCGTGCCTGTCAGTTCGTAGAGCGATCCGGGCAGGATGGCCGCTGGCGCATAAGGAAATTCTGCCGTGAGATCGCCCTTGATCCTGGATTTGTCGAACGTGAGTTCGAGTTTTTTGAGAAGCATTTCCAATCCCTTGCCGGAATCTGCGATGCTCCATGATGTGTCAAGGGATAGAGGCAGGCCGTTGGCCTTGCTGCTGACGGCGCAGGAACCGTCAAGCAGCGTTTCTGCCTGCTCTTTGCGCTCATTGCTTGCAAGGGACGCATCAGAAGTTGCAGAAAGCGCCGTGCTTACTTGCCGCAGTGTCTGCGGCAGCGCTTTGATCAGCCTGAAAATATTGGCGTCGCGCAATGTAAAAAGCAGGGAAGTGTTCTGCAGCCTGGCAGAATCGAGCGTTGCATAGTTGTTGCCGGCGTCTATGGTCATGCTGAGCGAAGAAAGAGCGTTGTTCTTGCTGTCGGCCGCCGCATGGCCGTTTTTGATTGCTGCCCGGACGGATGTGCCGCCAATGTCCATGCCCGTAATTTTAACATTGTCAAAGGCAGAGTTGACAAAGAGTTCCGGATAGCCCCAAAGATCGTGCGCAACCACGTCCGCTTCAAAATTGTTGATGTGCAGGTTGGAAAGTTCGGGGCAGGATACCTGCGGCACGCGTGCTTTGACCTGCAGCGCCTGTTCCTGACCGGAATTCATCTGCATTTGTGCGTCTATGGGCTGGCCAGCAATGTTGATGCCCAAAATGGAAGATATCGCCTTCCAATCGTTGACGTTGACATGCAATTTTGCATTTATGCCGGGCAACGGAATCTGCAGCAGTTCGCCAATGCTGCCGGGGGCGGCCTCGGCCTGGGCATAGGGATAGCTGACATTGATATCGCCTGCAGCAGTTGCATTGCCTGCGCGAAAATCTATCGCGCTAAGGCTGAGCGCAATGCCATTTTGACTGTCTTCCACGGCCAGGTTGGCACCGCCAGAAAAATCCTGGCCGTTTACGGTCGTGCTGCAGCGGTATTCGCCGGCCAGCAGTGTTTCAGATGAGGCCGGAGATTCATTGGCCACATGGTTTTGTGCAGGCGTTTCCTGCATGCGGAGCATGATCTCCGGCATTTTTTTTAGCAGGTTCATGACATCAATGTCATGCAGCAAAAGATTTAATGCGCTGTTTTGCAAGGTCGTTTTTTCAACGGCAAAGGTGCTGCTTTTCAGTCCCAGGCTGGCAGAGAGCTTATTAAGATCACCGGACAAGTCGGCAGATACATTTCCCTCGCCGTAAAACGGCAATGCCTTCAGACCGTCAGGAATTTGACAGGATGCATGTGAAGAAAGATTGATGGAAGATGCGGCGATGCGGTCCTCATGCAGCGCAAGATCGACATGTCCTTTGGCCGTGGCGGCGACGGCTTTTAATGCAGCGGATATTTCTTCGATGCCGAGCGCAATGGAATTGTCCTGCCTTTTTGCGAGGGAACCGCGAAAATGAACAGAAGGGGAATCACCGGCCAGGCTGGCAATGTCCTTGTCCATCCAATCCAGACCAGTAAGCCTGCAAGAGCCTGAATAGTCAACGCTGATGTCATCAGAAAGCCGGGAAAGAATTTTTAATCGTATGTCGGAAAGGCCTTTTTTTAATCCGGCAGCCTGCAGCAGGGGGTAGGAT
>CALGGQ010000201.1 GCA_937915775.1 uncultured Clostridia bacterium
AGCTGATTGAACAGCGTTGTTTTGCCGCTGTTCGGCTTACCTGCCACAATAATGCTCGGAAAGGCGTGAACATAGAGAAAATTCAGCACGCTGCCCGCACAGCCTTTTACCTCTGACGGTACGCGGATATTCAGCGAGGTGATGTCCTTGACGGTTACCAGCACCCCGTCCTCATAAACACCGCTTGCCGCCACGCCGACTCTGGCACCGCCCGGCAAGGTCAGATAACCGTTTTTCAGGCTGTCCATATGCGAATAAAGCGAAAAGGAGCACATCGACATAAAGATTTTGTCCAGCTCGTCGCTGTCAACCGTGATGCAATGGGAGGAGGGCTTGTCATACAAATCGCCGTTATAATCAAGAAAATAGGCGGTGTTGCGGATAATCAGCAGGACATAGCCGTTTTGGTGCAGGCGGATTTCATTCACGCGCTCGCAGATACCCGCCTCCAGCATCTCAAAGGCTGCTCTGAGCTCCGGAGGAAAATATTCCAATATGTTATCAAGCCGCTGCACGACACCACCTCTGCCAAATACTATGCCTGTACAACGGCAAATATTACAAAGCAGTTAAAATTGAGGAGCGGTCATTGAATAAATAAAATTAATATGCTAAGATAATACTGCATCAGAAGAATTTACCTGTGAGGGTTTTTATGGATATTACAAAAAACAACGATAAACTTCATACCACAAAATATATCAACGGCGAAACCGTCAATTACAGCGTTTGCTTTTTGGCGGCTGCGTTCGTTTTCCTTGTTATCAAGCAGCTGCTGAAAACCGTGTTCGGTCTGCCTGCCGGCGTCAGCGTCGGAATCGGTGCCGGACTTATTGCGGCTGTTTTATTTGTACTGGAAAAGAAGCTGGTCTTTCACCGTTTTCAGAAAGGTAAACTGAGCAAACAGATAGTATTCTATCTGTTCCGCTGCGGCATTGATGTTGCGTTTTACAAAATCTTTTCCTTTGTATTCGGAACGGTGCTGAAGCGCAGCGACGCCTTTGTCTTTTTGGTATCGGGCGTCATCTTCTACGTTTTCAATTACTATTTTGACCGTCTGCTCGTTTTTGACTGCACCAAAAATGCCACGCACTGCAAAAACGGACGCTGCTTCCGTTTGTTCTGGAACTGGCGCTATGT
>CALGGQ010000202.1 GCA_937915775.1 uncultured Clostridia bacterium
TGATTGTGCCGTGATGCTTTTCAACTATCGCTTTCGTTATCGCAAGACCGATTCCTGCACTGTTTGGGTTAGCATTTTCCGTTCGGTGAAAACGCTGAAACAGCTTTGGCAGTTCGTCTTCCGCAACACCTCCGCCGTTATCCTTAATGCTGACGGTGGTTGACTGCTCGCTGCTTTCAATCGTTATTTCAATTTTACCGTCGTCTGCGGTATGCTCGCTTGCGTTTTTAATCACGTTGCCGAGCGCTTCGCTGAGCCATGCTTTGTCTAAACGGAAACGGCTGCTGCCCGTAACGGTATACTCTTTGTTTGGAAACAAGGGTCTGAACTCGCTGACTACCTCATCTGCTACCTCTTTAATATCGCAGAACGCAAAGTCCATCACGTAGGAATCGCTCTTGATTTTCTCAAGGCGAAGGAGCTTATAGATAAGATTTTCCATTTTGTCTATGAGCTGCAGTTCCTTTTCCGTGTGCTCGTTTGGGCTTTCGCTATGCTCCATTTCAACGTAAAGGCGCATTGCTGCAAGCGGCGTTTTAAGCTGATGAGAAATGTCGGAAATAAATTCCGAATTCTTTTTGCTTTCTCTTGCCGTGTTGCTCTTTTCAAGGCGAAGTCGGTTTTCCAAATCCGCTACCGCATTATGCAGGCGCGAAAAATGGTTGTCCGCCGTGCTGTATTCTGTGAGCTTTTCGCTTTCTATGGCGGTGGATAGTCTATCAATATCCTTGTGTATTTTGCGGTTGTTGATAAGCAAAATCAAGCTGATTATCAGCAGTACTGCGCATACAATTATCATTATCAGGAGGGGTGTATTCATGCCTTATCTTCCCATCTGTAACCGACGCCGCGCACAGTTTTGATATGCTCTGCGCCGATTTTTTCACGCAGGCGGCTGATATGTACGGAGAGCGTGTTGTCGTCAATGAAATTGCCCGCGTCGTCCCAGATGTTCTGCAGCAGGATATTCCTCGTGACGATTATCCCATTATTACGGATAAGGGTGGATAAAATTTGAAATTCGGTGGGGGTTACAAATATAACCTCGCCGTCCTTCTTTACCGTCATCGTGTTAATATCAATCGCCAGACCGCCGGCGTTATACACGCTGTTTGTGTTTCTGCGAAGGAGTGCACGCACGCGGGAGAGCAGTTCCAGAAGCTTGAACGGCTTTGTTACATAATCGTCCGCGCCTGCGTCAAGCCCGCGCACTACCTGAATTTCGTCATCGCAAGCAGTAAGGAATAATATCGGGATATTATTGCCGCCGGCACGCACCTCGGCGCAGAAAGAAAAACCGTCACCGTCGGGCAGCATAACGTCAAGTATGAGAAGGTTGTATCCTTTCGCCGCAAGCGCCGCCCTTGCATCTGAAATACACGGTGCAGCGTCAACGGCGTAGCCTTCCTTTTCAAGCATTTCCCGAAGTCCGTCACGGAGAAACGCATCATCTTCCACTAACAAAATATCGGGCGGCGTCCCGCGTCCATATATCCTTAGCAATGCGCGATAGATAAGCTTATGTTCCTCGCGATAAAAATCATTTGCGTTTAACATTGCCGCGACCATTGGAATTACCTTTGATTCTTTAAGCATCATTGCCGATAACAATTTCTTTTCCATTTCAATGGCTTGTGGAACTTGGCGGCTCATTTGTCGTATTCCTTTGTAATCTTCTTAAGTACGCGGCGCACTTCGTCCATATCGACGCGAGTATTATTGCAAGGTCCATTGGGGCGAATGTTCAGGACGCCGACAGCGGGCAAGGGATAAACGTCTTGAATGCCGCTCATAAGGTCGCGTTCGCAAGCGATTGCTAAAACTGCTTGCGGACGAATTTTCTTGACGATTTGCCGCGCCAACGTCCCGCCCGTCGCGACAAAAAACGTAAAGCCCAATTCGTCAGACAGTTTCATAAAGTCGCCAACATTGCATCGCCCACAACGTTTGCAGTTATTCGGGTCGCGAGTGATTTTATGCGGACAACTCGACAGCTGTAGACAATGCGGACTAATGACGAGCAGTTTACTTGCTGGAACTTTTATTCCGCTCTTGAAGAAGATAAGATTGCTCACCGCGATAAACGAGCCTTCAACCTGCCGCCGCTTTATCCCAAAAACATTTCCGATTTTAACCGCGAGCGGAAATAGCCACTTGATTAACGCGACGCTGTAGCGATGAAGTAATCGCACAGTCGGCAAGCCCTTTATCGCCAAAACCATATTGCACACCGCGCC
>CALGGQ010000203.1 GCA_937915775.1 uncultured Clostridia bacterium
TTCTGAATCACCAACGTATTATCACTGATGACCGTCTTGGAATTTGTTCTGATTTTAATTTCTGCGTTCTTATCATTCGGGAGGTAAAGCTTATTTGCCACAGCGCTGTCCGGATAATATTCAAAGAGAATACCGACGGCCGCGCTGACAACTCTGTTCCCAGTAATTTTGGAATTGACATAATTGAAGCAGTCAATCGCCTTATCCTTGATATTATAGAAACGGTTATTCAGTATTTTGATATTGGAAAAATAACTGCCGATTACGCCGGAGCGCGTACCGACACCTGCATAAAGGTTGCGGAATTCACAGTTTCTGACCGTAATGTTTTTACACGGCGTATCGTCAAATTTTTCGTAAGCCGGAAAATGATAGGCATTATGCAGCACATCAATCTGAACCGCCGTTCCATCGCCGGAAGTGGTGCGCTGATAGCCGGAAAATTTACAGCCGGCAAGCGTAAAGTTGGCGGCACCGGCAAGCTCTAAATGATGTGCGTTGCGGATGTTGCGGATTTCGACCTTTTTAATCGTTACATTCTTGCAATGCGCAAAGCGCATTGCACAGGAATTACCTTGAAAATCGCCGTCCCAGATACCGCCGTAAACCGTCATATTCTGATAGCCGCTATAACGGGTATTCACCTCATCCATCACGCCGCATTTGAGCATATTGCTGTCGCTGAACGTCTTTTTAAGATAGGTATCCGTTTTGAGAATCAGGCTTGTATTGGAGTAAATATGCAGCGTTCTGCCAAGCTCGTATTCGCCGGACGGGACGTATATCTTCACAATTCTTTTCGCCGTGGCATTATCGCGTGCATATTTGAGTGCCTGTTCCATATAGTAACCGGCGTCCTCGCGCATCTGCTGCTTCGTAATCTTAATAATTTCGGCATCCGTTTCGGCATATGCTGTTACGGGCGAAGCGCACAAAAACGCCAGTAAAAATACTAATAATATTGAAATTGTCTTTTTCATACTTTCCTTTTAAAACGAGAGAGGAGACAAATGCCTCCTCCTTCTCTTATTCATCCTCTTCAACGAGTTCAATCACCGCGTTATAGGTGGAATGCGCCCAGGCGCTCTTATTCGAAATCGTGATGCTAATCGGATACAGACTGTCGTCATTGATATCCGAAACATTACAGGTTAGCGTCAGGTTATTCGCCGTGATTTCCGTACCCTTCGGTGCAATCACCTCAATTGCCGTATCGTCAACGCTTTTCACCTTGGCACTGTACCCGTCGGGAATACCCTCAATCTGAATCTGCGACGGCTCAATTTCCACAATCTGTTCCTCGTAATCCGAAGAAACCGTGACCGTAGCGTTAATCGTTCTGATTTTGCTATCCAAAATGGAAATGCCCTGCAGCGAGGTAACATCGAAATTATACGACTTTGAGCCGGTACCGATTTCATGGAAATTAATTTTGCCGATCACTGCGGACTGGATATTGGCGCTTGCCAGAACACCGGCGCGCACTTTGCTGACGGAATAGGTGACGTTCACCGCATTGCTCGGTAAACCGTCCGGCATATCCTCAAATTCAACCTTAACCGGCAGCTCGACCTCCTTGAGCACCGGCAGGGTGACGGATACGGATTTAATCTCCACCGGGTCGTTGCCCCTTGTCGTCATTTCAATATAGCTGGAATTAACGCCGCTTCCGGTAAGCTGAAGCATACAATCAGCATTATAGGATTCCGTCAGGCTGCTTTCCGAACCGAAGCTGACATCCGCTTCCACGGTATCCACACGGTCAACGTAAGTCTTAGGTCCGGAAATAACAACCTTATCCTCGCTGACGACGGGATCGCCGAAAATATAGCCCTTGGCTACCTTGCTTGCATCATAATTGACGGTGACGTTCATCGTTCTTGATTCGCTGACATCAAAGAATGCGTCTACCGA
>CALGGQ010000204.1 GCA_937915775.1 uncultured Clostridia bacterium
TCTCGGCGGTGCTGTGCAGCTGATTTACTATCCGCACTACAAAAGCAGCAGGGAAACCTTTGATATCTCCACTGCTGAGAGCCGAGATACCATTACCGTGATGAGTGCTAACGTGCGCACCTGGAGCCCGACGGATATCGCCAAGAAGAGCTGGTTCTACCGTGCTTCTCTGCTCATTAAAAATATTGCCTCCGCCCAGCCGGATATCATCGGCTTTCAGGAGGTTACGAAAATGCACTATAACTACCTGACCGAATGCCTGCAGGGCTACGATAACGTGATGGAATACCGCGACAGTACCAAGTTTGCGGAGGGCTGCCCCGTATTTTATAACACAGCAAGATTTGATTTGAAGGATAAAGGCTCCTTCTGGCTGAGCGAAACGCCCGAGGTGATGAGCAAGGACTGGGGCGCTGCCTGCTACCGTATCTGCTCGTACGTTATTTTGACGGAAAAAGCAACGGGTAAGGATTTGGTCGTGTTTAACACCCATCTTGACCATATCAGCGATGAGGCGCGCATCAACGGTATCCGCGTTGTGCTGGATAAAATTCAGCAGTTCGGCGGGCTGCCGAGTATGATTATGGGCGATTTCAATGCGGAGGAGGATACCGAAACCTACCGCAGCGCTACCGAGAATTTTCTTGACGCGAAGTACCAGACGGACAATACGATGACCGGCGCTACCTACCAGTGCTGGGGCACGAAGCTCGATGACGAGAATATTGATTACTTTATGATTTCCAAAACGGGTATTGCCGTTCATAGCTACCGCATCGTGCAGACAACCTATGACGGCGTATACCCGAGCGACCACTTTCCGATTGTGACGGAAATCTCGCTGACATAATTCAATCGACGGAACAAAAAAGAAAGGATGAACGGTATGACAGTATTTGTGATTTTATTCATCATTGATATGGTGATTGCGGTGATGTACGCCAGAGAAGGGCACCCCGTGGTCAATCTGAAAAGCTTCTGGTATAAGATGCTGGCGTCCGGCATTTTCGTTGCCAACGGCGTGCTTTCCTACCTGCATTCCGATAAGGAAAAATACAGTGTTCTGGTGCTGGTGGCGCTGGTGCTCGGCTTAATCGGCGATGCGTTTCTGTCCTTCGAGCCTTTCGTGAAGGGCGAGAATGAAAAGCGCAATATGATGATTGCCACCGTAGTCGGTGCGCTCTTTTTCCTTGCCGGACATATTTGTTATATTCTTGCCTTTGTGGAGGAGCTCCACATTCGCAGGGCGTTTAATCTGAAAATCTTTTTGCTGGCGTGGGCGGCGATTATGTTGCTGGCGGTTATTGTCAAAATCGCGCTGCGCGCCAAGCTTGGCAAGCTCGGCTTCCCGATGCTGATTTATGCGCTCGGGCTTTCGGCAATGGGTGCGCAGTCCATCTGCCTGTCGCTGCTCGGCTTTGCCGGCAATGTGCCGATGCAGCTGCTGTTCTTCACGGCGCCGCTGCTCTTTATCATTTCCGATTCCACACTCGGTCTGAAGTTTTCCGATAACGAGCGTTTCGGCTCGCTGAAAATCAGAATGGTAACACTGATTACCTATTACGCGGCTCAGATGCTGTTCGGTCTGACGATTCAGCTGGTATAACTAAATTAAATAATTGTTGTATCTTTAGTTTAATTGTGGTATCATATTAGATATATTTTTTATAAATAACGAACTTTTGGAGGAAAAAAGATGTATCCCGACTACTATGATTCAATTGCCAAGGTTGCCGAGACAGACAGGGAGGTTGCCGATGCGATGGCGCTCGAGCTGCAGCGTCAGCGCGAAAACATTGAGCTGATTGCTTCCGAAAATCTGGTGTCGCCGCAGGTGATGGCGGCGATGGGCAGCGTGCTCACCAACAAGTATGCCGAGGGTTATCCGTCGCACCGCTATTACGGCGGCTGCCAGTTTGTGGATATCGCCGAGGAGATTGCCATTAAGCGCGCTTGCGAGCTGTTTGGCTGTCAGTTTGCGAATGTTCAGCCGCATTCCGGTGCACAGGCAAATATTGCGGTTTATTTTGCCCTGTTGCAGCCCGGTGATACGGTCATGGGTATGGCGCTCGATAACGGCGGCCATTTGACGCACGGCTCGCCGGTGAACCTTTCCGGAAAATATTTTAATTTTGTTCCTTACGGTGTGAACGATAACGGCTACCTTGATTATGAGGCTTTCAATAAGCTGGTTATCAAGCACCGTCCGAAGCTCGTGGTAGCGGGTGCGTCCGCTTACCCGAGAGAGATTGATTTTAAAACCATGGCGGAAATTGCGCATGCCAACGGCGCCATGTTTATGGTGGATATGGCGCACATCGCCGGTCTGGTAGCAGCGGGGCTGCATCAGTCGCCGATTCCGTACGCCGATGTGGTAACCACCACGACACATAAAACACTTCGCGGTCCGCGCGGCGGTCTGATTCTCTGCAACAATCCGTATCTTGCCAAGAAGATAAATTCTGCGATTTTCCCGGAGATCGGAAGAGC
>CALGGQ010000205.1 GCA_937915775.1 uncultured Clostridia bacterium
CCGTGATGGATTTCCTCAAAAATGAACATTGTGCCGGCAATCGGCGCGTTAAAGGCGGCGGACATACCGGCGCCCGCACCGCAGCTGATCATGCGTGTTTGCGTGGTTTTGTCCGATTTTGTCAGCACCGCAGCGCCTTTTGCCGCCATTCCGCCGAGCTGAACGGACGGTCCCTCTCTGCCGAGCGACAGTCCGCTGAAAACGGTTACCGTGCCGCCGATAAGCTTCGCCAGAATGACTTTCCACCAGTTCAGCGAAAAGTAACCTCTGATTTCGCCCGAGGTCTGCGGAATGCCGGAGCCTGCAGCGTCGGGCTCCCACTTAATGATATAGGAAACGAGCACGCCGATGACGGCAAGCGCCGCCAGCCAGATGCCGCATTTGACAGGACTTCCCTTAATGTAAGCAAGCACGCGGTCAAGGTTATCCTCGGCGAGCTGCAGCAAAAAGCGGTACAGCACACATACCAGCCCTGCCGCCACGCCGACCTCGATGCCGCGGATAATCAGATAAACGCTTTCACTGTGCCGTGATTCAATTTTACGGAACGTGGATTTTTCTTTTTTAATCATAACAATTATAACTGTGCCGCAATCCTGTAAATTAACTCCTTTGTTTGCTCCCAGCCGAGGCACGGGTCGGTGATGGATTTGCCGTAAACGCCGTCCTCCACGTGCTGACAGCCGTCCTCGATGTAGGATTCGACCATAAAGCCCTTGACCATATTTTTAATATCGTCGCTGTGGCGCATTGAATGAAGCACCTCGTTGGCGATACGGATTTGCTCCAAATATTTTTTGCCGGAATTCGAATGGTTAGTGTCCACTACGACAGCGGGATTTTCGTAGCCGCCGGTGCAGTACATATCGTGCAGAATGCGCAAATCCTCATAGTGATAGTTCTGGTGGTTAATGCCGTGCTTGTCCACACTGCCGCGCAGAATGGCGTGCGCCAGCTCGTTGCCGACGGATTCCACCTCCCAGCCGCGATAGAGGAAGGTGTGGCTGCTCTGGGCGGCTTTAATCGCGTTAAGCATAATGGAAAAGTCGCCGCTGGTCGGGTTTTTCATGCCGACGGGGATGTTAAATGAGCTGGAAACAAGGCGGTGCTCCTGATTTTCAACGGAGCGCGCACCGACGGCGATATAGGAAAGTAAATCAGAAAGATATCTGCCGTTTTCCGGATACAGCATTTCGTCCGCGCAGGTCAGCCCCGTCTGCTCAATGGCGTCCTTGTGCAGTTGGCGGATGGCAATAATGCCCTCCAGCATATCGGGCTTTTTATCGGGGTCAGGCTGATGCAGCATACCCTTATAGCCGGCGCCGGTGGTGCGCGGCTTGCCGGTGTAAATGCGGGGAATAATCAGGATTTTATCCTCTACCTCCTTTTGCACGAGGGCAAGGCGGTGAATGTAATCCAGCACGGCGTCTGCTCTGTCAGCCGAGCAGGGACCGATAATTAATGCAAATTTATTGCTTTTGGCGCTGAAGATATCCGCAATTTCTTTGTCACGCGCCTCCTTCACGGCAGTCGCTTCGGGGGAGAGAGGATACTGCTCCTTAATCTCCTTGGGTAGCGGCAGCTTGCGCTTGAAAGTTGAACGAATCATATTGTCCATAATCTCACCTCTTTTAGTTTGTTATTCTACATCATAGCACTTATTAATTAATTAATCAATATAAATAATTTTGTTTTTGTTGCGAAATGTGCGGCGGGTGTGATATAGTAGGAATGAGGTGATTGTATGGAAAAGGAAGGAAACAGGGTGGTTCGCGTGCTGATAAAAATTGTGTGTGTTTTACTGGCTTTCATTTTTCT
>CALGGQ010000206.1 GCA_937915775.1 uncultured Clostridia bacterium
TAATTTATTGATGTATGCTGTCATGCGTTTCGGCAAATCCTTTACCTCTCTTTGCTGTGCAAAAACAAAGGGATATAAGCTGGTGCTTGTAGTATCTGCCAAGGCAGATGTAAGAGAGGAATGGAAGAAAACCGTCCAGAGCGCAGAAAACTTCAACAAAGATTATATTTTCATATCAAGCGATGATCTTGTCAGGGATGAATCCGTTATAAAGACCACTCTCGCAACAGGGAAAGGAGCGGTTGTATTTCTTACGCTTCAAGACCTGCAGGGCGATACTATTAAGGATAAACATAAAGAGGTTTTCGGCAGTCAGATTGATCTGCTCATCGTAGACGAAACTCACTATGGCGCAAGAGCGGAAAGCTATGGAAAAGTTCTGCGTAGCATCAACTACGAAAAAGACATCAAGGAAAAACATGCCGATGATGACTTTGTAGAGACAGAGGTTGCAGAGGAACAGCTGAAAGCTCTCGATGTGAAAATCACGCTTCACCTGTCAGGAACGCCGTACCGCATACTTATGGGCAGTGAGTTTTCTAAAGAGGATATTATAGCATTCTATCAGTTCTCAGATATCGTAAAGGAGAGGAGGAGAGCATATGACCGAAGCGACAATACCCGGTACCAGCCTTACTTATACGGAGGATGACGGCGTGTTCTCCAAATTCATTCCGATGATACAGGCGGCGGACGGGCTGACCTTGGGGCAGGTATGCGGCATTACGGGGCTTGAGCCGTCCACCATTCAGAACTGGGTGAAGCGCGGATTCGTGGCGCGCCCTGTCAATAAGAAATATCACGGACGCCAGCTTGCACGCATTCTGCTGATTGCGGCGCTGCGTGATGCCATGAAGCTGGATAGTATCGGCGAGCTGATGACAATGGTCAACGGTAATGCCGATGATGAGAGCGACGACATCATTTCCGAGGAAAAGATGTACGATTATTTCTGTAAAATCTCGAAAGCCGCCAGAGAGGCGAATGCCAATCTGAGCGAAATCTCCCATATAGTAAAAGGTACGATATCCGATTATGATGCGCCGAATGAATACGCTGTCAAGCGGCTCGGCGATGCGCTGAACGTGATGGTGTATGCCTATATCTCCGCCGAATACAAACGGCTGGCGGAGAGCAGGCTGCAGGCGATGAGAGTAGGAACCAAGGAGGGGTAAAATGAATAAATTCTGGAAGCTGTTAATCTTCAACAGCGCGATGGTGTGCGCCAGCATTTTGCTGTATGCCGACCGCTTTGCCGGTTTGTCGCCGGGCGCTGATGAAGCGTATAAGGTTATCCTGTTTTTCGTGGCGTTTCCGATTATGCTGGCAATCTTTTTAAGAGTCAATACTGCCATCGTATCCGGCACAAAAAAGCAGAAAAAAATTAGCCTTTTGAAAAACGAAGAGCTGGAGGAACCTAAGGATTATATTAAGGCGCTGCAGAGCCTGATGTACAAAAAGGAATTTGAAAAGCCGATTAAGGTGATGTGCGACCAGGTGAAGCGTATGGAGCCGAAGGTGCAGAGCCTTGAGATTATTCTCGCGCAGCATTTTGATAAGGGCGAAATGACCTACGTCAAATTCAAGACAACGCTTGACGACGTTCAAAAGCTGTTTTATGATAATACCAAGATGGCGATTAAGCGTATGGGCGTGTTTGATGAGGAGGAATACCGCCTGCTGATGAACAACCGCCTGAATATCACGGAGGACAGCCGTCAGCAGAAAATCAAAATCTATCACGAGCATATTGAATTCGTCGGCTCGATTGTCAGACGAAACGAGTATATTATCACGCTGGTGGACAACCTGACGCTGGAAATCTCCCGTCTGGAGGATTTCAACGCTCAGTCGGCTGAAAACGTGCATATCCTCAACGATATGAAGAAGTTAATTGAAAACACAAAATACTATGCTAACTAAGTTTTAACAGGAGGTATACGATGGATAGAATGGAAAACAATTTCTCCCTTTCACTTCCCACGGAGGAGGAAATCAAAAAGGAAGTCAATGACCTTGTCAAGGTGGACGAGGAGCGCACCGAGGTGCTGGACAGCGCCGCGCAGGAGCAGGTGAAGGCGATTATGGATATTGATATGTCCGACCTGAAAAAGCGCAGCGAAGTGATTAAAACGATTGAAAACTTCGGTCAGGATGCCATTGTCGCCAGCCAGCGTAAAAATGAATTTCTCTCCAAGCGCATTGCCACCTTTAAGAATAATTCGGACGAAACCGGTCTGGTGGCGACGAATTTAACGGAGCTGTCCGCCCAGATGAGAGAGCTTGACCCGAGCGGCATCGACTTTTCTAAGGGCTTCAAGAACAAGCTTCTCAACCCCGTCAGAAGATATTTTGCCAAATATGAAAAGGCGGACGACGTGATTGAGGAAATCCTCACGGTGATTACCAATGGTGAAAAGACGCTGAAAAACGATAACCAGACGCTCTTAATTGAGCAGCAGGCGCTGGAGCAGGATACGCTGAAGCTCAATGAATACATCGAAATGGGCACGCAGTTTGACGCAGCGCTGGAACAGGCGATTGAGCAGGCGAAGCTGCAGGGTGTTGACGATAAAAAGATTGCTTTCTTTGAAACAGAGGTACTGTTCCCGCTGAGGCAGCGCCTGATGGATATGGGCACGCTGTCTACCGTGAACTATCAGGGCATCGGCGCCATCGACGTTATCAGAAAGAACAATCTGGAGTTGATTCGCGGCGTGGACAGAGCGAAGCAGGTTTCGGTTGCAGCGCTGCGTATCGGCGTGATGTGCGCCCAGGCACTGTATAATCAGAAGCTGGTGCTGAACGCCGTTCAGACGCTGAATGACAGCACGGCAAAGATGATTGAAGCGAACGCGCATATGCTCGGTCAGCAGAGCGGCGAAATTCAGGAGATGGCAGCCAATCCGATGATTGCGCTCGAAACCCTGCAGCAGTCGTTCAGAACCGTGTTTGATGTGATGGACGCGTGCGAGGACTACAAGCGCGAAGCCCTGCCGCAGATGGCACAGGCAGTCCAGACCTTTATTGATATCGGTACAGAGGGCAAGGAACGTGTGGAGCGCATCCAGGCAGCCCGTGAATATAAGGGACTGGAAGAAGAAAACCAATAATATAACAGAAACGGGAGGATCGATGTCCTCCCGTTATTTCTTTAGTATTCTACTTTCAGATTGTCTTCCGCTTCCGCCACCTTGAGCATAATCGCGCATTCAATGCGCTTGCGGTGCAGCTCGCAGCCGAATTCATAAACGCCGTTCACGCTGCCCGTGGTGTGATAGGCGTTTGCCGCGCAGCCGCCGGAGCAATAGAGCCGCGCCCAGCAGTCGCGGCATTCGGGCTTTGCGTAGACGTTGCACGCGGCGAATTC
>CALGGQ010000207.1 GCA_937915775.1 uncultured Clostridia bacterium
GACGCTCTTCCGATCTGCCTGTCACACAGATGAACTTTCCGAGCGGAAATTTCACAGTCAGATTCTGTAAATTATGCTCCTGTGCGCCGACGACGGTCAGGAACTTTCCGTTTCCGGGTCTTCTGGTTTCCGGAATCGGAATGATTTTCTTTCCGCTCAGGTACTGCCCGGTTACGGAATCCTTGCATTTCAGAAGCTTTTCCGGTGTGCCGGAAAATATCACATTTCCGCCGTGAATGCCTGCGCCTTTCCCGATATCAATGACATAATCGGCAGCTAAGATAGTATCATCATCATGTTCGACGACAATCAAAGTATTCCCGATATCTCTTAAATGCTTCATAGTCTCAATCAGCATGGCATTATCGCGCTGATGCAGTCCGATACTCGGCTCGTCTAAGATATACAGTACGCCCATCAGAGAAGAACCGATTTGCGTTGCTAACCGGATTCGCTGGCTTTCACCGCCGGAAAGCGTTCCGGAGGAACGCGACAATGTCAGATATTCCAGTCCGACGCTCGACAGAAAACCTAATCTGTCGCATATTTCTTTAATGATTCGTTCGGCAATGAAAGTTTCATGTTCTGTGAGTTTCAGATTTTTGAGAAATTCGAGTGCCTGTTTCACGGGCATTTCGGTGAACTGATAAATATTCAGACCGCCGACTGTGACGGCTAGGATTTCCGGTTTGAGCCTTGCACCTTTGCAGACCTTGCAGACGACTTCGCCCATATAGTCTTCCAAATCGGCTTTCGCGTAGACACTGTTTGTTTCCTGATAGCGTCTTTCCAGATTCGTGATAACGCCCTCAAACGGTGCGTAATACTCTCCGCCGCCCAAGTCCTTGCTGCGCTTTAAGAGAAGCTTTTCGCCGTTCGTGCCGTAGAGCAAGAGGTTGACGGCGCTTTCCGGCAGCTGGTCCACCGGCGCGTCCAGCGAGAAGCCGTACTGCTCGGACAGGGCGGTCAGGTAGGTATGGGCCATGGAGTCGAATTCGCCGCTGTTCCAGCCGGAAACCTGGATGGCCCCCTGGTTCAGGGACAGACTACGGTCCGGAATGACGATACTCGGGTCTATTTTCATCAGCACGCCCAGGCCTGAGCAGGTGGGGCATGCGCCGTAGGGCGCGTTGAACGAGAAATCGCGCGGCTGCAGCTCGTCGGTAAAGCGCTCGCCATTTTCGTTGAGCAGGATAGCGCCCTCGCCGCGTACGCTTTCGCTGATGAGAAAGCGCCTGCCCTCCTTTTTGCTGTACAGCGTGGTCGGGTGAATCTGGATATAATTCATATCCTGCAGCTGAATGCCGTGCTTCAGGCTCAGGGCAAATGCGTCGCCCGTGATGTGCGGATAGTTCGTTGAATTCTTGAACAAACCGCCGATACCGCCCGTGGCGAGAATAATATCACGCGCCTGCACGGCATAACGGGTGCCGTCCTCCTCCTCACAGACAATGCCGAAGCATTCATTCTCCTGCTCGATTAAATCAATCATCGTTGTCTGGGAGGCGAAGCGGATATTCTTTCTCGTCATCGCAATCTGCAGCAGTGCGTCGGTAATCTCCTTGCCCGTCTCGTCCTTATGGTGCAGAATGCGGTTCTGACGATGCGCGCCCTCGCGGGTGTAATCATATTTTCCCTCACCGTCCACGTCAAACTCCACGCCTAAATCCACCAGGGTTAAGATGATTTCGGGCGAGGCTTCAATCATCACGCGTACTGCCTCCGGGTCGTTTTCATAATGCCCTGCTTTGAGCGTATCCTCAAAATAGCATTCGAAATCATCAATGCTTTTGAGCACGCAGACGCCGCCCTGCGCCAGATAGGAATCACACTCGTGAATTTCCTCCTTAGTGATAATCAGAATGTCGCTCTCCGACGGCAGGCAGAGGGACGCAAATATCCCCGCCACACCGGAGCCGATAATCACAATATCCGTCTTTTCCATCGCTTTTTGCTTCATAAGCCTTACCCATTCGTTTTCCCTCAGTAATTACTATTAATATATTATGATTTCCCTATCTTGTCAAGGACAAACTGACCGTGAAATTAGAACACCTATTCTATTGACAAACGTGTTATTATGTGTTACCTTTTTGTTACCGTTTTGATTGGCAATATTTTGTAGAATTTTGTTAATACGCTTTGAAACATCTATATGTTGTATCAAATGTGAAAATCGGGCGGTTATTTTGTAGCGGCAAGAAATTACATTTTGGAAAAAATGCGGCGCATTTTATTCCTTTCGGGCATCACTTTTGGTATAATGCTTACTGTGTATTGCCATACATAATTTTTTTGAACTTTTTTATACTAATGACAGATAGATTAATCCCGAAAATCAGGGGGCAGAAAATTGGAAAATTTTGTAATTAAGGGCGGCAAGGAGCTGTTTGGCGAGGTCAATATCAGCGGTGCGAAAAACGCAGCCGTGGCAATTATCCCCGCCGCCATTCTCGCAAACGATGTCGTCACCATTGAAAATATCCCGCAAATCAGCGATGTGCAGTTAATCATTGAAATCCTTGACAGCCTGGGCGCCAAGATACGTCTGCTCAAAAAGGATACGCTGGAAATTGACACCTCCAACATCACCTGCCAGAGCGTGCCGTACGAGCTGACCTCTCATTTCAGAGCCAGCTATTATCTCATCGGCGCTATGCTCGGCCGCTTTAAGCAAGCGGAGGTTGCGATGCCCGGCGGCTGCAATTTCGGCGTTCGCCCGATTGATTTGCATATCAAGGGCTTCCGTATGCTCGGTGCGGATGTGGACACCTCAAAGGACGGTATGGTTGTCGCCAAGGCTGACAAGCTGGTCGGCTCCGCGATTTATATGGACCAGGTTTCCGTCGGCGCAACGATTAACGTGATGCTTGCCGCCGTGCTCGCCAGAGGTCTGACCATCATCGAAAACGCCGCAAAGGAGCCGCATATCGTCGATTTGGCGAACTTCCTCAACTCGATGGGTGCCGATGTTCGCGGCGCCGGTACGGACGTGATTAAAATCCGCGGTGTGGAAAAAATGCACGGCTGCACCTATTCCATCATTCCGGACCAGATTGAAGCCGGCACCTATATGGTGGCTGCCGCTGCCTGCGGCGGCGACGTGCTGGTGAAAAACGTCATTCCCAAGCACCTGGAATCCATCAGCGCCAAGCTGCTGGAGGCAGGCGCCGAAATCATTGAATACGACGACGCCGTGCGCGTCACGCGCTTTAAGCCGCTGAATAAATGCAATGTCAAAACGATGCCGCACCCCGGCTTCCCGACGGATATGCAGCCGCAGATGTGCGTGCTGCTGACGATTGCAAACGGCACCAGCATTCTGTCCGAAAGCGTATGGGATAACCGCTTCCAGTACGTCGGTCAGCTGCTGCGTATGGGCGCTGCCATTCAGGTGGACGGCAAGGTCGCCGTGATTGAGGGTGTGGACCACATCTCCGGCTGCGAAGTCAAGGCAACCGACCTGCGTGCCGGCGCGGCACTGATTATTGCCGGTATGGTCGCCGAAGGCACCACCACCGTGGAGAACATTCAGTATATCGACAGAGGCTATGAGGACATCGTGGCAAAGCTTTCCGCCCTCGGTGCGGATATCCGCCGCGTACAGGTAAACGATGTGATTACCATCCCCTCAGCCGGATAACAGCAATGATCAAGGGCTATTTCGGTAGCCCTTTTTATCTTAGGAGACAGCAATTATGGCAAAAGCATGCCAGCTCTTTTCGGGCAGCAGCGGCAATTCCATCTTCATAGCAGACGGTGAGACGAAAATCCTCGTTGACGCAGGCGTCACGGCAAAGCGGCTGGAGGGCGCACTCGCTTCCATCGGCGAAAACGCCAACGACCTGACCGCCGTTTTTATCACCCACGAACACAGCGACCACATTAAGGGGCTGCGCGTTTTTGCGGCGCGCCATCATCTGCCCGTCATCGCAGAGGAGCAGGTGCTCATCCGCCTTCTGACAGACGGTCATATCACCGAGCAGCAGGCCGTTACGGCCGAGCGCGATATGGAGCTCGGCGGACTGGCAGTACTGCCGTTTGAAAACAGCCACGACAGCGTTGCCTGCCTCGGCTACCGTTTCAATTTATCTGACGGCAAGAGCATTTCGGTCTGCACCGATACGGGCTACATCACCCCCGACGCCGAGCTGACCGTGCCCGGCAGCGATTTGGTGTTTCTGGAATCCAACCACGAAATCCGGATGCTGCAAAACGGACCGTATCCGTATCTCTTAAAACAACGGATTCTCTCCCGCGTCGGACATCTTTCCAACGACGACTGCGCGCGCTTTGCCGCCGCGCTGGTTGATAGCGGCACCACGCGGCTGGTGCTTTCGCATCTCAGCCGTGAAAATAACTTTCCGGACATCGCACGCCAGACCACCCTTGCCGCTCTGAACACAGCAGGCTTTCGGGAGGACTACGATTTCCGCCTGAAGGTGGCGGCGCCGGAAAACAGGGAGAAACCGATTATCTTATGATGAAAGTAACTGTGATTGCCGTCGGCAAGCTGAAAGAAGCCTACCTGCGCGACGCCTGCGCCGAATATATCAAGCGCCTTGGCGCGTATGCCAAAGTCAATATAGTAGAAATTAACGAATACCGCTGCTGCGACAACCCGTCCGCCGCTGAAATTGCCGCCGTTCTCGAAAAGGAGGGCGAAGCAATCGCGGCAAAAATTCCGAAGGGCGCCTATGTGGTTCCGCTTTGTATTGAGGGCAAGCAGCTCTCGAGCGAGGCATTTTCGCAGCAGCTTGAAACGGCGGCGCTCTCCGGCACAAGCGAGCTTGTTTTCATCATCGGCGGCTCTTTCGGAATGGATGAAAAGGTTAAGCAGTTGGGCAGCCTACGCCTGTCCTTCGGCAAAATCACGCTGCCGCATCAGTTGATGCGCGTCGTGCTGCTGGAGCAAATCTACCGCGCGTTTTCCATTGCCAACCACACGAAATTCCATAAATAATCGGAGGAACAGTGATGGCTTCATCCCGCATTTACAAATTCGATAATCTCAAATTTCTGCTGATTGTCTTTGTCGTCATCGGTCATATGGCAGATTACTATTCCGGATGGTCGGGCGTAACCGCCTATGCCGTCACCCGCCAGTTCATCTACGGCTTTCATATGCCGCTGTTTGTCCTTCTGTCCGGTCTGTTTTATAAGGATAAGGATATTCCCGTAAAGGTGTTTCGCTTTTTGTGCTGCGCCGTTGGCATGACGATTGTCAACAGCCTGACGAAGGTCGCCTTCGGGATTCACACCACGCCCAATATTATCAAAATCGGCGGCGTCACCTGGTATCTTTATGCACTGGCATTTTTCTATATCCTACGCCATCTGCTACGGGACGTCAACCCCAGGCTGCTGCTGTTATTTTCCGTCACGGTGATGGTGCTGATAGGCTTTACCGACGTGCTTGGCAACGTGCTGGCGCTCACACGTGTTTTCGTCTTTTTCCCGTTCTTTGTGCTCGGCACCATGTTTGACCGTGACCGTCTGCTTGCCGTTACTGAAAAGCGGTGGATACGCCTTGCGGGGCTGGCGGTTATCATCGGCTGGGGCATTTTTATCGTGCTCAACGCCCGCCATCTGCGGCCCGTCAGGCTGCTGTATAATGCCGGCAAAGCAGCTTATGCAGGTTTGCCGGACAAGTTGGCGCCTTATGGCGTGCTGCTGCGACTGCTGTGGTTGCTCCTGGCGCTCGTACTCGGCTTGGCGCTGATTGCCATTGTCCCGAACAGGAAACTGCCGCTCGTCTCCGTGTTCGGCGCGCGCACGCTGCAGGTCTATTTCTGGCACTCGCCGATTATTCTGGCGCTCAATTACAGCGGCATCGCCGAACAGATGTCAGCATCCCATACGACGCAGCTGCTGTACCTGCTGTGCGGCGCCGTTATCGCCGTCGTGCTGTCGCTGAAGCCGTTCAGCTTCCCCGTTAACCAGATAAACCAATATGCCAAGAAGCCTGAATCAAAATGATTCAGGCTTCTTTTTTATGCGGAACACTTCCGCTTTCTATGATTTTTTCAGCACGAACACGAGCCAGCCGTTGTTTTCGCGGCGCTCAAGAACGGTAAAGCCGTTAGCGGCAAAGGAGGCGGTAACGTCGTCCTCGCGCGATTCGATAATGCCGCCGGTGATATACACGCCGCCGTCCGCGAGAAACGCGCCAACCTGCGTGTTGAATTCCATAATAATGTCGGCGACGATATTCGCCACCACCACGCTGAATTTTCCGCTGACGTTATCGGACAGGTTCCCCTGCACAACGGTGAAGCGGCTCTCATCAATGCCGTTTTCTTTGGCATTCGCTTTCGCGGTCTTAACGGCGAGCGCATCAATATCCACCCCGAAAGCAGACTTTGCGCCGAGCAGCAGCGAAGCGATGGATAAAATACCGCTGCCACAACCGATATCCAGCACGGTGCTGCCATCCGTGATATAGTCCTCCAGCGTTTCAAGGCAGAGCTTCGTCGTCGGGTGCGCGCCGGTGCCGAACGCCAGACCGGGCTCAATATGCAGCACCTTTCTGCCCTCAGCGTCAAACGCATTTTCCCATACGGGACGGATTAACAGCTGCCTGCCGATAGGCATCGGGTGAAAATACTGCTTCCAGTTATTCTGCCAGTCCTCCACGCGGCAATCCGCAATCGTTATCTCGTGCGCAATTCCGCACGCCTCCAGCCGCTCCTTTAAAAAGGCGACAGCCTCCATCGGATTTTCCTCGGGATTCACATAGATATGAATCAGCGCCTTCGTCCGGTCACGCTGCAAAAGACTTTCCTCAATGAGGTCGATGTGCGCAATCTGCATCGTCTCCTCTTCGAGCGCCGAATAATCCTCAATATAAATGCCGTACGGCACGACCATATTCGCAATCGAGCCGGCTAAATCAATGTCCTTTGTCGCTACGGAAACGGTGATTTCCGTCCACTGCTCCTGCGACACTTCGTTCGTCATTCCCATCGTCCGCCCTCACTTCTCATCGGTAAAATTCACGGTGTGGTGCGGAGAGGAAAGGCCGTGGTGATAGAGCTTTCTGTTATCGAGCGCCCACTGTCTGTCCGTGAACTGGTGCGGCTCCGTCTTTTCCGTTGCGGCGTTGACCTCGTAAATCGTCGCGTCCAGATTATCGAGCTGCGAAAGGATAATCGCCTCCAGGAACATCGGACGGACGGCGGCGCCGAACTCCGGCTCGCCGTGGTGCGCAATCACCATATGCTCGAGCAGAGTGACGATTTCACTGTCAATGCCAAGCTCCTTCGCCGCATCGTTGATGTACATGGCGCCTTTCACAAGATGACCGATCAGCTCACCCTCGGCGGTGTAGCCTCTGGCAAGCCCCGTCTTGCCTGTTTCGAGCTCCCAGGTTTTGGCAACGTCGTGCAAAATCACGCCGGAGAGCAGCAGCTCGCGGTGGACGTTCGGATAAATGCGGCACGTCTCCTCCGCCAGACGCAGCATACTCATCGTGTGGTACATCAGCCCGCCGACCATCGCGTGGTGCAGCTTCAGCGCTGCGGGATAGGTCACGAGCTTTTCGCGGTGCTCGTCAATGATTTTCAGCACGATGGCGCGCAGCTCCTCATTTTCAAACTGCTCCACGCGCTTATGTATCATCTCAAACAGCTGCTCGCCGCCGATTTCCGCCGCCGGCACCAAATCGGAAAGCCGGTATTCGTCGCCTTCTCTGACCGGTCGGATCTGCGACACACGGAACTGGTCGCGCCCGTTATACTGCTCCACTGTGCCGCGGATTTTGACGATCATATCCGTTTCAAAGATATTGCTGCCGCTGAAATCCCACAGCTTCGCGCTCATTTCGCCCTCTTTATCGCCGATGATTAAATCGAGATAGGAGGCGCCGTTTTTCGTCTTTTTTTCCTCACATTTTTTAATCACGACAAAGCCGTCTGCCATGCCGTTCGGAAGGGTTGTAAAATTCATCGTATTTCTCCTGAGTGATATTGAGTTTATTATACCCTAATATCTTCTGCGGTGCAAGTGCCAAATAAACGCCGTCCGAAAAACGGAACCGTTCAGTCCTGCGCCTCCTCTAACAGCTTGGCAGAAAGGCGGGAGAGCGCTTCGATATGCTCCCTGTCGTTGCGCGAGGCAAGCAGAAAGACAGTGCGTTTGTCCACTGTCGGCATCGCGGCGATGGCGGAGGTGAGCACCGTATCGGATTTCGCGTGCGGCACAAGCACCGTCGGCGTCAGCTCTGTTGCAAGCTCCGCTTCCCGTTCATACACTGCCCGGCGGAACGCCGTCAAATCTGTGATATACCCGCGTTCATACAGCAGCCCTGTCAGTGCCTCAATCGCCTGCTGCGTATCCGCCGCAGGCGTATGAATTATCAGCTCCTGATTCGCCAGTTCCTCCCAATGCAAAACAATCACCAAGCATAGTTTGCTCGGTGACTGCTTATTTATAAGTTGATTTCCATGGGAAGATGCTCCTCCTCCGGTCTTTTTAAAATACCGATGGTGGATTTTTCGCCGTTTTTGCCGATGACCAGACGCCGCCTGTCAACAACCGTCAGCAGCGTACCGTCCTTTTTTTGAAAACGGTAATAGGTTTTGGAAACCTGCTTTTCGTTGACGTTTTTCAGCTCCTCCTTTGCACGCTGAACATCCTCCGGCAGCATCAGCCGCGTGAAATCGCCGCCCAGCTTTTCAAAAAATTCCGTGCGGGAATAGCCGATGAGACGGATGAAATCCGTGGACACCACATCGAGGAGAAACAGTGTGTCAAACCCCGTGCAGAACAGCGGACCGGGCAGGTTTTTGAAGATATTAACCATCACCTCGCGCTCGCTGTCGGCATGCTGCTCCGCCTCCTTCACCTTTGTGATATCGGTGAATACCGCGTGCAGAACGGGGCTGCCGTCCTCGTCATAGCGCTGAATAGCGCTGTTCATCTTACACCAGATATAGGATTTGTCCGGCTTCAGCACGCGCAGCTCCATATCAATGGGCTTCTTCGTCGCCATCGTGTTGCCGATTGCCTGAAAGACGGCGCTTTTATCCTCCTTATGTATCAGCGTATCCAGCTTGTAAATCCGGTTGAGATAGGCGTCCTTTGCCGCGCCGAAATACCGCGCGCACGCCTTGTTCATATACAGCACCTCAAACTGCATATCCTGTGTGACTTTGAAAAGGCACACACCGCCCTCGACTAAGTCAATCAGCCGGTTGAGCGATTCGGACCGGCGCTGCAGCTGCTGCGTTTTCTGTTCCGAACGGGAGATATCCGCCAGCGCCAGACGGCACAGCGTACTGTTCGGCACGCTCTGACCGATACAGTGCACGAAGGCAAAGCGGTCATCCTTTCCCTTTATATTGAAATCCAGATAGACATAGGGTGAATTCTTCTTGCAGATTTGCTTCATCACCGTTTCGCGGTCCTTCGGATTCAGTACGGTATGCAAAAACAGCTTCCCCTGCTTAATTTTACTCGGGTGTACCCCGGTAAAATCGGCAAAATGGCTGTCAGATTCCAGCACGCGCAGGTTATCCGCCTTATCAACCACTAAGGACATAAACTCCACGTCAAATGCTGTGTTTTCGTTTTCCAGCGTAGCTCCCACATCCTTTCTGCTGAATGATTTTACAAGTTGATTATACCATATTTTTATTCCGAATTCAGTAATTATATGTTGAATTAATAATAAATTAACAAGTGAAAAAATATTGTAATTACTGTCGCAATATGGTATCATATTAAACTA
>CALGGQ010000208.1 GCA_937915775.1 uncultured Clostridia bacterium
CGATCTGTCGCTGATATTGCTGTTTTATTACATCTCCAAGTTTGCCAAAGCGGATAAATTTCTGGAATCAGTCGAATACGCGATTAATGACGCAGGCTATTATCTGACCTCGCGCACGGAAAAAACGGCGGATGCGTACTGCCAAACCGTGCAAGAGGATTTGCAGGAACAGGGCTACAGAATTACCGAAAACGTGATTGCTGATGAGCATTTATTTCCCCTCCGCGGCTTTAAAGGCAGAGAGTATTTTTATATCGCTAAAGAGGAAACGCTTGACGGTGAAACGCTGATGCGTTATCTGAACGCTGCCGTCTACGACTGTATGATTGTGAATCTCAGACGCAAGGGAAACGGCGTTGTGACATATTTGTGCGACACTGCCGACGAGAGCGCCGTCGCGCTTTCCAAGGATATCGCGCTGCACGGCAGAAAGGACGCGCTGAAATTTGCCGTTGCGATTGTTGAGCTTTCTTCCGATAGGGTATACTGCCTCGGCAACAAGCCTTCAAAGCATCAGCAGATGATTGCGAACTATGTGATGAACTGCGACCTGCCGCTGAAAGAGCCGTACATCGGAAAAGAAAAGCTGCCGTTCCAGCGGGAACTGGAAAACAGTATGCAGCATTTTGATACAAAATCAATTTTTTAGGAGGCAATATGACACCTGCTCAAAAATATGTGGAAACAATCAAAGGAAAAAAAGTCGCTTTTGTCGGCATGGGCGTAGCGAATACACCGTGTGCGGAATTTCTGGCGAAGCACGGTATCGAGGTTTACGCCTGCGATAAACGCGATAAGGATTATATCGGCGCAGAAATCTGTGAGAAGTTAGGTGCGCTCGGCGTTCACTTCTCGCTTGGCGACAATTATCTTGACATCCTGCCTGAGATGGATATTGTGTTCCGTACACACGGAATTCTGCCGTTTCAGAATCCGTGGGTCGGCGAATGTCTCAACCGCGGGCAGACGGTTACGACGGAGATGGAAGTGTTTTTTAAGTACTGTCCTTGTAAGATTTTTGCCGTTACCGGCTCCAACGGTAAAACGACAACGACGACGCTGATTGCCAAAATGCTGGAAGCGGCGGGAAACAGGATTTTCCTCGGCGGCAATATCGGCAAGGCGCTGATGCCGGCGCTCGATGAAATTACGGAAAACGATATCGCCGTGGTGGAGCTTTCCAGCTTCCAGCTGCTGACGATGACGGATTTGGTCAATCAGCCGGATGTGGCTGTTGTGACCAACATTGAAAGCACGCATCTGGATCATCACACCTCGCTCGATGAATATGTGGATTCAAAGCGTAACTTGCTGCTGCATCAGTCAGCCGACCGGCGCACCGTACTGAATGCGGACTGCGATTACACCATCGGCGGAAAGGTGCGCGATATGTACGACGACGTGAAGGGCAGGCTGTATCAGTTTTCCATTCAGCATCCTGTTGCAAACGGTGCTTATCTGGATACCGCAAGCGGCAATATATATTATGCGGAGAACGGCGCCAAAACGCTCGTCATGCACAAAAGCGATATCCGCATTCCCGGCGACCATAATATTGAAAACTACTGCACGGCAATCTCCGCCGTCTGGGGATATGTCAGCGTTGATACGATAAAAGAGATTGCGCGCACCTTTGGCGGTGTGGAGCACCGCATCGAGTTCGTCAGAGAATATAAAGGTGTGCGGTATTATAACGATTCCATCGCCACTTCACCCTCGCGTGTCATCAGCGGGCTGAAAGCCTTTGGCGAAAAGATTATCGTGCTGATGGGCGGCTCTGATAAGGGCAACGATATGAGCGAAATGGTGCCGTATATCCTGCAGTACGTTAAGCTGCTGGTATTAAACGGTGCAACGGCTGAGAAGATTTATAACACAATAGTTGCCGATAGCCGTTATGCAGGCAGCGGTCTTAAGATTATCAAGGTGCTGACGATGCAGGAGGCACTGCTTGTGGCAAAAGAAAACGCAGTGGCAGGCGATATTGTTTCGCTCTGTCCAGCCTGTCCTGCCTTTGACCAGTTCAAAACCTTT
Organism: uncultured Clostridia bacterium; assembly: GCA_937915775.1. Taxonomy (GTDB): domain Bacteria; phylum Bacillota; class Clostridia; order Oscillospirales; family Acutalibacteraceae; genus Eubacterium_R. The sequence continues at coordinate 2,035 of CALGGQ010000208.1, forward strand.
GAATACAGGGGCAGGGAATATAAGCGATTAGTAAATGAATTTGAGGATTAATGATGGAAACTTTGGCTTTATTAAATAAACTAACTTCTGCCGTTGGCGTCAGCGGCGCGGAGGAGAATATTAACGCCGTGCTGAAAGAGCTGCTTTCTCCCTACGGCGAGGTTGAAATTGACGTGATGAATAACGTTCGCTGTACCTTCGGCGAGGGCTATCATTTTCTGCTTGACGCGCACCTTGATGAAATCGGGTTGATTGTCAAGGGTATCACGGATGACGGCTTTATCAAGTTTGATAAATGCGGCGGTATTGACGCCAGAATGCTGCTCGGCTACGAGGTCAGCGTCTGGGGTAAGGAGGAGTTAAAAGGCGTTATCTCCACACTTCCGCCGCATCTGCAAAAGGACGATGACCGTAAAGCGCCGGAAATCAGTGATTTATCCATTGACCTCGGCTTAACGAAAGAGCAGGCTGAGCAGCTCGTTTCTCTCGGTGACAGAATTACCTTTAAGCGTAACTTTACACCGCTGCTCGGCACACAAGTGTCAAGCTCTGTTCTGGACGACAGAAGCGGCGTAGCAGCTATTCTGCTTGCTATTGAACAGTTAAAGGATGTTAACGCCAAGATAACCGTGCTCTTTTCCTCGCAGGAGGAGGTCGGCTGCAGAGGCGCAGCGGTTGGTCCGTATCATCAGAATGTTGATGAAGCAATCGCCGTTGATGTGTCGTTCGGCTGGTCGCCGTTGTGTAAACAATCCGATTGCGGCGAAATGGGTAAAGGTCCGATGGTTGGCTTTTCCGCCGTACTCGATAACGCAATGAGCCGCAAGCTCGTTGCGGTTGCCGAAAAGAACGGCATTCCGTATCAGCCCGAGGTAATGGGCGGCGGACATACCGGCACGAATGCAGACGAGATTTCCATCTCCGAAAGCGGCATTAAAACGGCGCTCCTCTCCATTCCCGAAAAATATATGCATTCACCCATCGAGGTGGTGGATACCAAGGATGTGGAAAACACGGCTGCCCTGATGGCTGCCTATATCAAGGAAAGGGCAGGTGAAATGAATGCTTAAGGATTTATGTTTACTGAACGGCACCTCCGGCGATGAGAGCCGCGTGAGAGAGTATATCATCAGTCAGATTAAGGATTACTGCGAATACCGCATTGATGCGCTCGGCTCTATTATTGCCTTTAAGAAGGGCAAAGAAACGCCGTCAAAAAAGGTCAGCCTTAACGCGCATATGGATGAGGTTGGCTTTATCGTCACCGGTATTACCGACGAGGGCTATCTTCGTTTTGGTACCGTCGGCGGCATTGACAGCAGAGTCTGCATTGACCGTGTTGTTTCCATCGGTCAAAACGGCGTTAAGGGCGTTATCGGCGATAAAGCGTTTCATCTGCTTGATGCAGACGAGCGTAAAAAATGCCCTGACTTTGACAAACTTTTAATTGATATCGGCGCGACCTCTAAGGAGGAGGCGCAACAGGCGGTTTCCCTCGGTGATTTTATCTATTTCGAAAGCGATTATTCTGAATTCGGCAACGGCTTCATTAAGGCAAAAGCGCTGGATGACAGAGTGGGCTGTATGCTGCTGATTGAACTTATCCAGAGCGAGCTTGCTTACGATACCTATTTTTGCTTCAACGTGCAGGAGGAAGTCGGTCTCAGAGGCGCAGGCTGTACTGCATACAGTGTCGGCGCTGATGTTGCCGTCATTCTGGAAGCGACAACGGCTGCCGATTTAGACGGCGTAACGGGAAGCGACAGAGTGTGTGTGCTGGGTGACGGACCTGTTATCTCCTTTATGGACAGACGCACGATTTATCCGAAGGACTTATTTGACCTCGGCTTTGCCGTGGCAAAAGAAAACGGCATTCCTGTGCAGACAAAGACGGCGGTTGCCGGCGGCAATGATGCCGGTGCGATTCAGCGCAGCGGAGCAGGCGCCAGAGTGATGGCGATTTCCGTTCCGAGCCGCTATATTCATTCCGGCGCAAGTGTCATCAAAAAGAGCGATATTGACCATATGCGCAAACTGTTACATGCGCTGCTTCCTAAGCTTTATGATTGAACAGATTTTTGATGAAAAGGCGTTTGATGAATGGCAACTGCGCGATATTTACACTGTCAGAATTCTGGCGCTGCTCAAATCCTACGGCTGTCAGTATCAGTTTGCCTGCTTTTACCGCCAGGTCATTGACGGCAGAATAACGGCAATTCTTTCGCGCCTGGACCATAATTATACCTTGTCAGTTGCGGACGGCTTTGACGGAGAGGAGCTCGTGCATTTTTTCTGCGTGACGGGCTATCAGTCCATTCTCAGCAGCGATGCGTTTTACATCAGCCCGCGTTATGAAGAGGGCGCTGTGATGCGCAGCAGTCATAAAAATGCCTTTACGCTCGGCAATGCCGTGGTGGATGAATACCCGAAACTGATTGATTTATATAACTTTGTCGATTATGAAAATCAGGAATTCAAGGCATGGTATGTGGATATCAGCCATCGTGTACGGCATAAAACGGCGAAAGCGTATACGCTGAATGTTGACGGCGCTATCGTTTCGTCCGGTATTCTGTCCTCTATAATAGACGGCTACAGCGTATTAACGGCTGTCAGAACGGACAGCGAGGAGCGGGGAAAGGGCTACGCCTCCGTTCTGGTAAATTACATCTGCAACGATGTCAGCGGCGAAGTGCTGCTGATGCGCGATGAAGGGCTCAATGAGTCTTTTTATACCCGTCTCGGGTTTGAAAATTGCGGAAAATGGAGAATGTATCAATGAACCCCTTTTTTCAAATTGATGAGAGAATTGAACAGGCTGCTGCGGCTGCGGAAGAAAAGTGCCGCAACCAGTTTGCCATCATCAATGATATCACGGAATATAACCAGTTGAAGGTGCTCAGCGCTTTTATTAAGCACGGCATTTCGGAAACGCATTTCGCCACCT
>CALGGQ010000209.1 GCA_937915775.1 uncultured Clostridia bacterium
AGCATCTCCAGCAGGTATTCCCGCCCCACAACGCAGGTGCTCATAGTCAGTTCGCTGGACAAAGAATTCGTCTGAGCCGGATCGAAGGAGAGGATTCTCCCTTCCTGGTTTGTTTCCAGTCCGATCCTCTCATACAGCGGCGTCTGGTTGATGACATTGCGTGAAAAGAGGCAGGTAATATCAGCATCCTTCTCTTCATGGAACCGCACCAGTTCGCGGAAATCCAGATTCGCAGCATATCCCGTACCGCTGAGCACAACGTATTTCTCTTTTAACTGTTCCAGATAGAACCGGTTGTTGCGCAGTATTTCAACTCTCGTTCCCTCAGAAATGCTGCTTCCGGCAGAGCTGAGAGGAGGGAGATAGCGCAGACCGCCCTGCTTCCTGTCCAGGTCCCATTCAGCGCCGGACTGGACATGATGCATGACGCTGTCATACTGGTGGCTCATGATGACGCCGACACTGTTGATATCGGCGTTGACCATATTGGAAAGACTGAAGTCGATCAGTCTGTACTTCTTTCTGTTTCCGCCGCCTCTGTGACGAACGGTAATTCTTCCGTATGAGTTACGACCTGACTTCTTGTTCAGCTTTTCAAGAAGTGATTTCTCAGGAGCAACCTTTGATAAAGAAGAATAATCGATAACCGACATGCCACGTCTACCCGGGGTAGTCGGCTTATAAAATCTTACTGCCATTATAATTCTCCTTATTGCGAATAACTTTGCGAAGGGATGGCACCCTTCATACCTCATCATTCGCCGTTTTAGTTGTTGCTTTCTTTATAGTTGTTAAATCATATCTGCGAAGAATTCAATTTCCTTTGAATCTTCCGTAAGAGTAACAATTGCTTTCTTCCAGGACGCGGTGGAACCGACGGTGTAGCCACGGCGGCGCTTTCTGCCGCGAACGTGCATGGTGTTCACCTTGGCAACCTTGGTGCCCGGGAATGCTTCCTCAACAGCCTTTGCGATTTCAATCTTGTTTGCTGTCTTGGCAACCTTGAAGGTATACTTCTTAACCACAATGCCCATCATGGATTCTTCCGTGATGATCGGCTTAAGGATGATATCCTGAGCTGTATTCATTATGCATATACCTCCTCAATTTTCTTCGCCGCATCCTTGAGTACAATGAAGGAATCGCAGTTAAGGATATCGTAAACGTTCAGCGCGTTCACCGGAGATACCTTAACGCCCTCAATGTTGCGTGCGCTCTTGTAAATCTTTTCGTCGGCAGCCTCGGTAACGATGAGCACCTTCTTGGCTGCTTCGAGCTTCGCGAGCATCTCAACAATAGCCTTTGTCTTGATGGCTTCCAGCTCGATCTTCTCAACGACCATCATTTCGCCGGCAGCAACCTTGCTGGAAAGCGCTGACTTCATGGCAAGTCTTCTGACCTTCTTGTTGAGATTGACTTTATACTTTCTCGGCTTCGGGCCGAGAGCGATTCCGCCGTGAATCCACTGGGGACTTCTGGTTGAACCCTGACGGGCACGGCCTGTGCCCTTCTGTCTCCAAGGCTTCTTACCGCCGCCGCTGACCTCTGAACGAGTGAGAGTTGACTGGGTGCCCTGGCGCTGTGCCGCAAGGTAGCTGACAACAGCAAGATGCATTGCGTTTGCATTAGGCTCAATGCCGAATACGGAATCCGCAAGCTCTAAAACGGAAGCCTTTGTTCCATCCTGGTTAAATACCTGAACCTGTGCCATTTCATTCTCTCCTTTCGTTAAGCTTTAACTGCGTCTGCGATAACAACAATGCCGCCCTTAGGACCGGGGATTGCACCCTTGATGGCGATGAGATTGTTCTCAGCGTCAACCTTGACTACCTTCAGGTTCTGGATTGTTACCTTTTCGTGACCGTAGTGACCTGCCATCTTTCTGCCCTTGAATACGCGGGACGGACTGGAGCAGGCACCGAGTGAACCCTGGTGACGGTGGTTAGGACCTGTACCGTGGGTCATTCTGAGTCTGGAGAAGTTCCAGCGCTTGATGGCACCGGCGGTTCCGTGGCCCTTGCTGGTGCCCTTAACATCAACGATGTCGCCCTCTGCGAAGGTGTCAGCCTTCAGAATGTCGCCGACATTCAGTGCAGAGATGTCTTCCAGACGGAACTCCTTGAGTACCTTCTTCGGAGCAACGTCAGCCTTGTCGAAGTGTCCCTTCATAGGCTTGTTCACGCGCTGAATCTTCACATCGCCGAAGCCTACCTGAACAGCCTCATAGCCGTCGTTTTCCATTGTCTTCTTCTGGGTAATGGTGCACGGACCTGCTTCAACAACGGTTACGGGGATTACGTTACCCTTTTCGTCGAAGATCTGAGTCATGCCGATTTTCTTACCGATAAGACCTTTCTTCATGTGTATTACCTCCTTTGGTTATTGGTTGGGTTCCCCCAACATGACCTCAGCATTAATTGACGCCGATTATAATTTGATTTCGATGTCAACGCCTGCCGGGAGCTCAAGACTTGTCAGCGCCTCAACAGTTTTGTTGGAAGGTCTGAGAATGTCGATGAGTCTCTTGTGTGTTCTCTGTTCAAACTGCTCACGGGAATCCTTATACTTGTGAACGGCACGAAGGATGGTAACCTTCTCAATCTCCGTCGGAAGCGGGATGGGACCGCTTACCTGAGCGCCGGTTCTCTTTGCAGTTTCAACGATTTTTTCCGCAGCCTGATCAACCAGTGAGTGATCGTAGCCCTTTAAGCGGATTCTGATTCTTACTTTGCTTGCTGCCATTGTAATTCCTCCAAGAATTAGTATTTTGTGGTGCGAGCTTCCAGACATTTGTTACTACGAGGCCGTGTGTTTCCACCCTCCCCATTAATTAAACCGAATGAGCCATATTCATTCGGACGCAGCATTCGCCTTATATTATTAAGCGTTCGCAAGTCACTTAATAATCAGGTAGTCTGGATTGGTTTCGCCCGGTTTAAAATCGGACATACTCCGCCGAAATTCCCGCTGGGTTTTGCGCAACCTCCGGCATCATCGCATATCAGTGTGTGGTTTGCAAATGCTCTATATAATATAAATATTTATAGCCGCATTCGCAGACGGTTGATATTATATTATAAGAAAATTGCGTTGTCAAGCATTTTCTTCAAAAAAATTAAAAAAATGTAAATTTTCGCATTTTCGTAAGAATTCACAAATTTCATCCGAAAATTTCGTTAAAAATGCACAAAGAAAAAAACAAGCCCCCGTATCTGGGAGCCTGTTGGTTCATATTAACTATATATTGTATTATTTTTTAACCTTTATCGTTTTTGGCAGAGAGGTCTGACCATAAACGTAGGTGCCGTCCTCATAAATCGTATAGGGCGAAACTCTTACATAATAGCGCTTGCCCTTCTTTAAGCCCTTGATGGTCTTAGTTAAATCGCCTGTTCTGACAGTCTTTACGTTCGTCTTGAAACGTTCATCGGTGGTATACTGAATTCTGTAGCCAATAGCATCCTTCACCTTGGCAATCTTCACCGTCAATTGACCGGACTTTTTGCTGCTTATGGAAGTGATTTTGCCCTTTTCAAGCTTAATCTGCTTTTCCGCCTGGATTTTGAACTTATAGTCGGATTCACCACCTCCAAACGACAAATCAATATAGTAACTTCCTTTTTTCAGATATATGCCATAATGACCGTTATAAGTATCTTTTGCTTGATTATATTTATAAGAGATATCTTCACCACGCAAACAAATATTGCCTGAGGAATTATAAATATCTATACTTCTAAAGTCTCCGCTGTATATGCAATCTATCGTAACATACGATTTCTCGCCAATAGTAAAACTAAAATATCTGTTAGAATATCCTTGCCATCCTTGATGTCCCTTATACCACGTTCCCATTTCATAGGCTTCCGCCTCATCCGCCATCGATGCCTGCGCACTCACGCTTATGCCGACGCTGGTGCCCATCAGCATCACTAATGCCAGCAGCAGACTAATGAATCTTTTCGTTTTCATTTCATAAACCTCCTCAATAATGATAAATTGATTATAGCATAATTTAGTGTAATTTACAAGATAATTTTTAATGCATTTTTAACGTGTATATTATACAGGCAATTTTCATTAAAATATAGTCGAGGTGAAAACTATGTTTAAGGTAACGAAACCGGAGTATGCCAACAAAACATTCCGAATGCCGGTTGAATTAATACAAGAGCTGGAAACACTGGCACAGGAAAAGGACATTTCGCTCAATCAGTTGGTTATTCAGTGCTGCCAATACGCACTGAAAAATTTAGAAAAGGAATAAACCGCTGTCTCACTAAATTGAGACAGCGGTTTCAGTCTGTCGAAATACCCCTTGAGATTAAGCGCTCAAGGGGTATTTTATGATA
>CALGGQ010000210.1 GCA_937915775.1 uncultured Clostridia bacterium
AAAGCATAAACGAACAACTTTTAGAACCTCACGCACGTTATCGGATAATAATTCGTACCTTTGCAACGTTTTATTGCCAGTGCGGTGCCTTTTCCGTACCTAAAATCTAAACATATTATGATTCAGAAGATTAAGACTTTTGCTATATTGACCGTCATCACGCTATGCTCACTTCCCTCAGCAGGACAGGACCTTCTGGCCCGTCAGGCACCTGTTGACCGCAAGATGAAGGCTGTTGACAGTCTGGCGCTAAAACGCCTGATTCTTTCCGAAGACCTGTATGCCCCCTCCGAAGACCTCTACGAGGAATGGGAGAACAGATATGCACACCGCGAGACGGCGCTGCCCGACTCGTTCCGCATCTCGCTGCGCGACTTCTGTATGCCTACCACCAGCCGCGTGCTGACCTCGATGTTTGAAAAATACTTCGGCGGCTTAAAAACGCCCTCGCCGCCCACCATCACGCCAAGATTGGTATAGTAGTCGCCCATGAGCTTAAAATAATTGCTGGTGTTTCCTTTGTAGTCGCTGTCAAGATTGTGAAGCATAAGACCTTCCAGCCGCTGCTCCTTAAGTACGGACGGCTTTACGAAGTTAAAGAGCGCCTTGAGTTTTTCCGCACTGTCGCTTGAGGAGCTTGACGACGGTGAAATCCTTTCCATAAAAATGAACGAGGGAGAGCCTGTTCAAAACGTACCTCGTTCCATTAAAGAGGAAGGACATCAGATATTAAAGCTCATTTCAAATGATGACGGAACTTATGATCTTATTGTGAAAAAGGTGGAGGAATAACAATGATAATCACAGTAGCAGGAAAGAAAAAGGAATACGCAGAGGGCTTAACTGTAAAGCAGTTAATTGAGGCAGAGGACGTTGAAAATCCGCTTTACGTTACGGTGACGCTCAACGACGAATTTGTACAGTCGGCTGACTTGGAAACAACAGTGATTCATGACGGCGATGAAATTGAATTTCTGTACTTTATGGGAGGCGGCTGTTAATGGCATTCACAAACGAACAGTTAGAGCGCTATTCCCGCCACATTATTCTCAAAGAGGTTGGCGTGAAGGGACAAAAGAAATTACTGAACGCCAAAGTGCTGATTATCGGCGCAGGCGGTCTTGGTGCTCCGGCTGCACTTTATCTTGCTGCCGCCGGGGTAGGCACGATCGGTATTGCCGATGCCGACGAGGTGGATTTATCAAATCTACAGCGTCAGGTTATTCACGCCACTGCTGATATTGGCAAGCCGAAGGTTGAAAGCGCAAAGGAAAGTATGCTTGCAATCAATCCTGATGTAAACGTAATTACATACAAAGAATATATCTATTCAAAAAATATTCTTGACATTATTAAGGATTACGATTTCGTGCTTGACGGTACGGACAATTTCCCTGCAAAGTTTTTGATTAATGACGCTTGCGTAAAGGCAGGAATACCGTTTTGTCATGCGGGAATTATTCGTTTTAAGGGACAGCTCATGACATGGGTGCCTGATGCGAATGTGCCCTGCTATCGCTGTGTATTTAAAGAACCGCCGCCTAAGAATGCCGTACCTACCTGTAAGCAAGCGGGCGTTATCGGTGCTATGGCAGGTGTTATCGGCTGCTTGCAGGCAATGGAGGCAGTTAAGTATATAACAGGCGCAGGCGAGCTGCTGACAGGCTACCTGCTTACCTACGATGCGCTGACAAATGATTTCAGAAAGATAAAAATTCCGAGAGATAAGAACTGCGGCATTTGCTCTGAACATCCGACGATAACGGAGCTGAAGGACTACGAACAAGTCGCTTGCGAATTGAAGAAATAATATGATTACTTTAAAACTAACAGACTATGAAAAAATAATTGCTCACGCTGAAAATTGGTTGCCGTCAGAGGCTTGCGGACTGATTGCGGGCTTTATTGACAAAAAGGGCGATAAGCACATTGAAAAGGTTTATCTTTTGACAAACCTTGATAACTCAAACGAGCATTTTTCAATGAATCCGAAGGAGCAGCTTCAGGCTGTCAAGGATATGAGAGCAAACGGAATTATGCCGCTTGGAAACTGGCATTCTCATCCGGAAACGCCCTCTCGTCCGAGCGAGGAGGACAAACGCCTTGCCTACGACAGCACGGCAAGCTATATGATTTTATCACTTATGGACAGAGAACATCCCGTTCTTAACTCCTTTCACATTGAGGGCGCAAAGAGCAGCAAGGAAGATTTAAAGATAGTATGAATCAGTTTTCAAGAACAGAGTTATTATTCGGTAAGGAGGCGATGGATAAAATCGCCTCTTGTCATATTGCTGTGTTCGGTATCGGCGGCGTATGCGGTTATACAGCTGAGGCACTTGCAAGGTCGGGCGTCGGCACGCTCACTCTTGTTGATGACGACAGAATATGCCTAACAATCATCAACCGCCAGATTTTTGCTACGCGAAAAACCGTCGGTCAGTTCAAAACTGACGCGGCTGAAGAACGCTTAAGGGATATCAATCCGAGTATTGAGATTATTAAGCTCAAATGTTCTTATACTCCCGAAAAATGCCGAGGAATTTGATTTTTCGCAGTACGACTATATCGTTGACGCAGTGGATACCGTAAGCGCAAAGCTTGCGCTTGCTGAAAATGCGCAGAACGCGGGAGTACCGATTATCTCCTGTATGGGTGCAGGGAATAAGCTTGACCCAACGTGCTTTGAGGTGGCGGATATTTATGAAACCTCGGTTTGTCCTCTTGCAAAGGTTATGCGTTATGAGTGCAGAAAAAGAGGGATTAAAAAGCTGAAATGCGTTTATTCAAAGGAGCCGGCAATGAAGCCGATTGACGACGATGAAAACTCCTGCAAGCATCATTGTATTTGCCCGCCGGATACAAAAAGAACCTGCGGCATTCGCCGTCAGGTACCCGGAAGCAATGCATTTGTTCCGAGCGTGGCCGGACTGATTTAGCAGGCGAGGTACTGAAAGATATAATAAACACAGGAGAAGATTATGATTAAAAGAACTTACGGTGATGAGTACGGCTTTCAGACCAGAGCGGTACATACAGGAAACGACGTTGACGGAGAAACGGGTGCCATCAAACGCCCCATTACAATGGCTAACAGCTATGAGCTGCCTTATGACCCTACTGACTTAAACTGGTCAAGTGCAGATAAAAGCCTTTATACAAGAAACGGCGGCTCAAACCAAAAATATTTGCAGGAGAAATTAGCCTCTCTTGAGGGCGGCGAGGATTGTATTGTGCTTGCAAGCGGCGTTGCTGCATTGTCAGGACTGTTTTTTGCACTGCTGAAAAGCGGGGACCACGTCGTGTTTTCCAACGTTACGTATATTGCGGTTTACAGACTGCTTAATGAACTGTTTAACAATAAGTTCAACGTTGAAACAACGATAGTGGACACCAGCGATTTGGAGGCGGTTAAAAAAGCAATACGCCCTAACACCAAGCTTGTTCATATTGAGACGCCCGGCAACCCCACCATAGGTATTACCGACATTAAGGCTATTGCTGAAATCGCACATAAAAACGGCGCCCTGCTGAGCGTTGACAACACCTTCGCTTCACCCTTTAACCAAAGACCGATTGAACTTGGCGCTGATTTTACGGTTGAAAGCTTAACTAAATATATTAACGGTCACGGCGACGCGATGGGTGGCGCCATTATCGGCAAAAAGAGTATCTGGATATTATTCGTTCACAGTCACAGGTGAATCTCGGAGCAACTATCAGCCCGTTCAACGCATGGCTTATTATGAGAGGAAGCGTGACTCTCCCGCTTAGAATGAAGGCGCATAATGAAAACGCGCTCGCGGTTGCAAGGTGGCTGGAAGAACAACCTTGCGTAAGCTTTGTTGCTTATCCGGGACTGGAAAGCAATAAGGGATATGAGATTGCGAAAAGGCAAATGACAAACGGCTTCGGCGGCGTTCTCTCCTTCGGATTAAAAGCAAATCACGACAAGCACAACGAATTTGTAAGCTATCTTAAGGTTATCACCTCTGCCGTATCGCTTGGTCACGACGAAAGCCTTATTGTTTTCCTTGGCGAAAACGATGAAAGGCAATATCTCTATCCCGACGAATTCCATAACGGATTTTTCCGTTTCAGTGTCGGTATAGAGGATAAAGAGGACATAATTGCAGATTTGAAGCAAGCATTAAAAAAAGCAGGATTGTTATGACAGAAGTATCAGTAAGTGAGCTGAATAACCTTGAAAATTATACTGTAATTGATATACGTGATGAGATTGCATTTGAATATGGTAGCCTTAACGGTGCTGTAAATATTCCGCAAAGGGATTTAATGAACAGCCTGCACTTACTCGACAAAAACAAACTAATTGTTGTGATGTGTAAAAGCGGAATTATCAGCAATACGGTTGCCGAAAATCTGCGTGAGCTTGGCTATAACGCCGTTAATCTGAAAGAAGGCTATTACGGCTATATGATGCAGAATCTCTCAGCGGATTTTCACAGGACTAAAGACATTGAACGCAGCATTAATAAAAAGTTTCATAAGGAAATCTGGAGCCGCTTTACTGCCGCTATCAATGATTACGAGCTACTGCAGGAGGGCGACAAGGTTGCCGTATGTATTTCAGGCGGCAAGGACAGTATGCTGATGGCAAAGCTTTTTCAGGAGCTGAAACGGCATAATAAATATCCGTTTGAGGTTGTTTATCTTGTGATGGATCCGGGCTACAGTCCGGAAAACAGAGAAATTATTGAGCGCAATGCCAAAAGGCTCGGCGTGCCGATTACCGTGTTTGAAACGAATATTTTTGAAAGTGTACTGCATATTGAAAAATCCCCGTGCTATATCTGCGCAAGAATGAGGCGGGGCTATCTTTACAGCAAGGCAAAGGAGCTCGGCTGTAATAAAATTGCACTCGGTCACCATTTTGACGACGTGATTGAAACAACGTTGATGGGTATGCTCCACAGCGGGCAGTTACAGGCAATGCTGCCGAAGCTGCGCAGTACAAATTTTGAGGGTATGGAGTTAATAAGACCGATGTATCTTATTCACGAAAAGGATATAAAGCGCTGGCGCGATTATAACGAGCTTCACTTTTTGCAGTGCGCCTGTAAGTTTACGGATACCTGTACTTCCTGCAACCCCGATAATGCTTCCAAGCGCCAGGAAACCAAAAGGCTTATTGAAAGCCTTGAAAAAACAAATCCGCAGATAAAGAATAATATTTTCAAAAGTATTCACAATGTAAATTTAGATACTCTTATTGCCTATAAAACAAACGGCGAAAAGCATTCATTTTTAGAAACTTACGGAGGACAGAACAATGGCATATAAAAATATTACAGCCGAAGAGTTTGCGGCACTTGATTTCATTAGGGTTACAATTGTTGATTTAAGAGAGCCCGACGAGGTGCTCGTTAAAGGATTTGAAGGCGCTATTAATATACCGTTCAGCGAGTTTTATTCAAAGCTTGATGACGTACCGAACGACAAGCCGGTTTATGTGATTTGCCGCACAGGCGATTTCAGCGAGGAAATTGCGGAAATTCTTGATGACAGAGGCTATGCGGCATATAATATTGAAGGCGGCTTTGAAGCATATCAAAAGGCTGTTCAAAACGCAGCGCCTCTCTTTGTTGACGCAAAGGGCTTGAAATGCCCCGGTCCGATTGTCAAGGTTGCCGATACCGTCAAAACGCTTGAATACGGACAGAAGGTATATGTTGAAGCCACCGAGGATGCTTTTGCAAGCGATATTAAGGTGTGGTGCGACAGAACTGGTAATAAGCTTATTGATATTGACGTGCAGCCCGAGCTGATTAAAGCCACGATTGAAAAAGCAAGAAAAGAAGAAACCACCGTCGGCGAAATTCCGCACGGCAAAAACTTTGTCGTTTTCAGCGGCGACCTTGATAAAACCATCGCCGCTTTTATTATGGCAAACGGCGCCGCTGCAATGGGCAGAGACGTTACGATTTTCTTCACCTTCTGGGGGCTCAATATTCTCCGCAAGGCGAAAAAGGTACAGGTCAAGAAAACGCTTATTGAAAAGATGTTCGGCTTTATGATGCCTAGAGGCACGCAGAAGCTCGGGCTTTCCCGTATGAATATGGGCGGCGCAGGGGCAAAGATGATTCGCTGGATTATGAAGCGAAAAAATATCCGCTCGCTTGAACAGCTCATTG
>CALGGQ010000211.1 GCA_937915775.1 uncultured Clostridia bacterium
CAAAAACGGTTATCAGAAGGATACGGGTATTATCCTGTCCGCCCTCGGCTGCGGCGCGCTGTTCGTCACCGTCAACATTCCCTCTGCCGGTGAGGATCTGATTATGACGCTGCAGTGCCTCGCGCACTGGTCCACGGCGCTGATATTTGCGCTGCTCGGTGCGGCAGGCATTGTTATCTTTCTGGTATCAAGATGCCGCAAAAAAGATAAGCGTTATCTCATTTTGACGGCGTGCTTTGTCGCCGTGCTGGCGTTGATGCTGGTGCTGCTGGTCACCGTCGGCAAGAGCGCCGCTATCGAAAACATCCCGATGTGGGCGGCGTATATCGTGATGTTCCTGACCAATTTTACGACGCTGTTTGATAAAAAAGAAACCGCCAAAACGGCATAAAAGAAACCTGTCATCGTGTGATGACAGGTTTTGTTTTACATGTATGTTTTAATTTCGTCAACTTTGTTGAGCTGCTCCCACGGAACGTTTAAGTCCTCGCGTCCCATATGACCGTAAGCAGCGACAGCCTGATAAATCGGACGTCTGAGGTCAAGTGCGCGGATAATGGCGGACGGTCTGAGGTCAAATACCTTGGCAACAATCTCGCTGATTTCCTCATCAGACTTCACGCCGGTTCCGAAGGTATCTACCAGCACGGAAACCGGCTTGGCAACGCCGATAGCATAGGCGAGCTCTACCTCACATTTATCAGCAAGACCGGCGGCAACAATATTCTTCGCCACCCAACGCGCCGCGTAAGCTGCGCTGCGGTCCACCTTCGTCGGGTCCTTACCTGAAAAAGCACCGCCGCCGTGACGGGCATAGCCGCCGTAAGTGTCGACAATAATCTTTCTGCCGGTCAGACCGGAATCGCCCATCGGACCGCCGATAACAAATCTGCCTGTTGGGTTGACATAGAATACCGTTTCTTCGTCCATCAGCTCGGCGGGAATCGTCGCTTTGATAACCTTTTCAATAATATCGCTTCTCAGCTGCTCGAGCGAAACATCGTCGCTGTGCTGAGAGGAGACGACAACCGTCGTCACGCGGTGCGGCTTTCCGTCAACGTATTCCACGGTGACCTGCGACTTGCCGTCCGCATACAGATACGGCAGCGTGCCGTTTTCGCGTACCTCGGTCAGCTTCAGCGCCAGCTTGTGCGCCAGTGAAATCGGCAGAGGCATCAGCTCCTTCGTTTCGTTGCAGGCGTAGCCGAACATCATGCCCTGGTCGCCGGCGCCGTTAAGGTTATCCTCGTCGTCCTCGTTATTCTTCAGTTCATAAGATTTGTCAACGCCCATCGCGATATCCGGGCTCTGCTTGTCCAGCGCCACCAGCACGTTGCAGGTGTTGCCGTTAAAGCCCTTGATACCGTCATCATAGCCGATATCGCAAACGGTTTTACGCACGATGGACGGGATATCCACCTGTGCTTTCGTGGTGATTTCGCCCATCACCAGCACCATGCCGGTGGTGCAGATGCTCTTGCTGGCGATTATGTTTCTGGCCATTATGGTGGAGATTAAGACCGGCGGTCTGGGCGCAGGTATCTTGCTGGGGCTGGTTGCCGCTGGTGTCTTTTGGGGCAGTCAGTATGTGAAAGGGCTGGTGTCCCTGTATCAGATTGCCATATTTATGGGCGGTATTCTCTGTATTATCGTGGAAATGCTGCTGCCTACGGTGGGGCTTTTGGCTGGCCTGGGTGTTGCCGCTATGCTCTACAGTGTGGTGCTGGCACTGGGCGGAGATATTCATGCGCTCTATGCCATGCTGATTTCCTTTGTGGCGGCGATTGTGATTTTTGCACTTATCGTTAAGCGCTTGCCTTCGAGTAAACTTTGGAATAAGGTAGTGCTGAAGGATGAATCGCGTTCGGAACGCGGCTTTGTCAGTGCGGCGCCGCGGGAGTCACTGCTCGGAGCAGTGGGCGAAGTGCTCACGGAGCTGCGTCCTTCCGGCAGTGTGCGGCTGAATGGCAAGCCTGTGGATGTGGTTTCGGAAGGGGCTTTTGTGCCGAAAGGTGTACAGGTTCAAGTTGTGGCAGTAGAAGGAAACCGTGTGGTTGTCCGACAGGTTTAAGGAGGTTTGATTATGAGTGGTTTGATTGGTTCAGCATTCCTGCTGGTTCTCATCATTGCGTTTATGATGATTTTCCTGCATTTTGTCCCCATTGGACTTTGGATTTCTGCGTTAGATCGGAAGAGCACACGTCTGAACTCCA
>CALGGQ010000212.1 GCA_937915775.1 uncultured Clostridia bacterium
CTACTAACTACTAACTACTAACTCCTAACTACTAACTGCTAACTACTAACTGCTAACTACTAACTGCTAACTAATATCGTTCTTTAAACTCTCTCTCGATGGTGCGCTGGGCGGCCTTTTTCGCTTCCGTGGCGCGCTTATCATAGAGCTTCTTACCCTTGCAAAGACCGATTTCCAGCTTGGCTCTGCCGTTTTTGATATAAAGCTGCAGCGGAATAATGGATAAGCCCTGCTGCTGTGACTGACCAAACAGGCGCATAATTTCGTTTTTGTGCAGCAGCAGCCTTTTTTTGCGCATCGGGTCGCGGTTAAAGCGGTTGCCCATTTCATAAGGGGAGATGTGCATCCCGATGGCAAACATTTCGCCGTCGTCAACCGAGCAGAAGGAATCCTTTAAATTCACTCTGCCGGCACGGATGGATTTAATCTCTGTCCCGAACAGCTCAATACCGGCTTCGTAGGTTTCCAGCACAAAATAGTCGTGATAGGCTTTTTTGTTTCTGGCAATCGTTTGAACTTCCTCTTTCAAAGCCTGTCACTCCTTTCGTTTTGTCTGCTTAATTTATATCAGGCTTCTGCCCTCAATCGCACGGGAGAGCGTGACCTCATCGGCATATTCCAAGTCTGCACCGACGGGAACGCCGTAGGCAAGGCGGCTGACGGTTATGCCCATCGGTTTGAGCAGACGGGAGATATACATCGCCGTGGCTTCGCCCTCCACCGTCGGGTTGGTCGCCATAATCACCTCTGCAACCTCACCGTCGCCGAGCCGCGCCAGCAGTTCTTTAATGCGTATCTGCTCAGGTCCGATGTTATCCATCGGAGAGATAGCGCCGTGCAGCACATGGTAGACGCCCTTGAATTCGTGCGTGCGCTCAATCGCGTAGACGTCGCGCGGGTCCTCTACAACGCAGATAACGCTTCTGTCGCGCTTCTCATCCTTGCAGATGGGGCAAAGCTCGTCATCTGCTAAATCACAGCAGATTTTGCACTGCTTGATTTTGGTGTGCGCGTCTGTAATCGCCTGCGAAAAAGCGGTTGCCTCCTCGTCCGATAAGCCGAGAACATAAAACGCCATACGCTGCGCCGTTTTGTGACCGATACCCTGCATACGCTCAAACTGGTCTATTAAATTTTGCAGCGGTGCAAGATGATACGCCATAGTGTTACCTCAGTTATTCAGAATTAAAGACCGGGAATGTTCAGACCGCCGGTTGCTGCGTCCATTTCGCGCTCGGCTTCCTCATCAATCTGGCGCGTTGCTTCATTCAGCGCTGCCACCAGCATATCCTCGAGCATTTCCACATCCTCGGGGTCAACCACCTCGGGATTGATGCCGATTGCCTTCACCTCGTGCTTGCCGGTCATCGTTACCTCAACCATACCGCCGCCGGAGGAAACCACATATTCCTTTTCCTCCAGCTCCGCCTTCTTGGCTTCAATCTGCTCCTGCATTTTCTGAGCCTGCTTGAGCATCGCCTGCATATTCTGCGGCGCGCCGCCGCCCATACCTTTGGGAAGTCTTGCTTTCATAAGTATTCTCCTTAATCTATATCAACCTTAATTTGTGTCTGTGCTTTCATAATCAGGTCCTCCAGCGGGTCGCGCTGCGGCGCTTCCTCTGTCTGCCGCTTAAAAAGACCGAGGCGGAACTTTTTGCCCGTAATATCAAACAGCGCCTTGCGAATGGTCTTGGAGGCATTATTTTTTTGAATGAAGTCGCGGATAGCGCGATTCGGGCTGTCAATCAGAAATACGTCGTCGCGGATATAACCGCGTGAGCCTGCCAGAAGGCTGTAGAGCGTCAGGTCGTTTTCGTGCAGTATATCCATCAGCTCCGCCCATTCGGTGAACTCCGTGGTGACTACCGTTTCCGCCTGTGCCGGCTCGGCAGGGAGCGGGGGAGCGGTAGGCGCCTCATCCTCTTGCGGTGTGCTTTCCGGCGGTGTCAGCTCTGCCGGCGGTTCGTTAGGAATTTCCAGCTCTGCAGGTGCTTCTTCCTGCGGCAGCGGCGCCGGTGTTGCTGACGGCAGTTCAGGCTCCGATTCCGGCTTCGGTTCGGGTTCGGTTATCGGTTCCGTTTTGACCGTTACTTCTGCCTTCAGCTGCGGTGCGGCTGCCGGTACGGGAACGCCGTTTCTTATGCTCCTCTCCAGCGCGGCAATGCGGTTGAGCAGGGAAGCATTTGATTCTTCGAGCTTCGGCTCGCACAGCTTGATAAACGCCATTTCCACTTCGATGCGTGCCGCTGCGCCGCCCTTAACCGTTACCAGCGTGTTCTGGAATAAATCCAGCGCATAGATAATACTTTCCAGCGTGAAGCTCTCGGCAGCACGCTGCAGTATCCGGTATTCATCATCTGTGCAGATAATCAGCTCGCGGCTTCTGGAAGCGGTTTTAATCATCATCAAGTTGCGGAAATGGTTAATCATTTCCACACAGAGCCGCTCCATATCGTAGCTGTTCTGATAGAGATGGCTGATAAGGTTCATCGCCCCCGCGCAATCCTGCTTTGCAATGCAGTCTGACAGCTCATAGAGCGCGTCACGTCCGGCAAGGCCGGCAACCTCGCTGACCAGCTGACTGTTGACAGCTTTGCTTCTGCCGGCGCATTGGTCAAGAATGGACAGACCGTCGCGCAGCGCGCCGTCGGCAATGCGTGCAATCAGAATGGCGGCGTCGTCATCGAGCGTAATGCCCTCCAGCTTCGCTACCTCCTGCAGCCTGATTGCCATGGTTTCCGGCTGAATGCGCTTAAAATCAAAGCGCTGACAGCGCGATAAAATCGTGGCAGGGAGCTTGTGTACCTCCGTCGTCGCCAGAATAAAGATAACGTGGGCAGGCGGTTCCTCCAGTGTTTTCAGCAGAGCGTTAAACGCGCCCGTTGAGAGCATATGCACCTCGTCGATGATGTACACGCGGTACTTGCCGCGGGTAGGGGTGTAATTCGCTTCCTCGCGTAAATCGCGTATATTGTCCACACCGTTGTTGGAGGCGGCGTCAATTTCCACCACATCGTAGATAGCGCCGCTGTCCAGCGCACGGCAGACCTCGCATTCGTTGCAGGGCTCGCCGTCGTGGCTGTTTTCAC
>CALGGQ010000213.1 GCA_937915775.1 uncultured Clostridia bacterium
TTTAAATCGTCTTTTGAAACGATACCGTTGCCGTACTGCGTTTCAACGGTTAAGCTGCCGCTTCCGTTCAGCGTGATGTCGTCCTTCGAGAAGATGACGCCGTCGATGTTTGTGTCACCGTCTGCAACAAATTCTCCGCTCGTTTTTAGCGTATTCTCCGTGCCTTCCTGCAGGGTAATGAATACTTTGTCAGCGGATTTGACATAGATAGCAGCGCTCGAGGAACTGTTAATGCTGACGCCGCTTAATACAAGCTGCACCTTGTCGTTTTCATCGGCTTCCACAACAATTTGTCCGTCCGTCAGTGTGCCGGTAATGACATAAATCCCTTCCTTGCTGATGGTGATGATGTTACCGCTGATGCTGACGTTGTCAGAATTGCTCTCGCTTGCATTATCGGCAATGGTGATGCTTTCCGCTTCACTCTCGTCATATGATGCGTCCATATCTCTGTCGGTAAACAGGTTGTCAATATCAACGGTATCTGAGTCAGAATCAGTATCAGTATCAGTCGATACCGTATTACTGCTGTTTGTATTTGAACTGTCGCTTGAAGATGTGTTGCTGTTTAGCTTGGAACAGCCGACTAAAAGAGCCGTTATCGCAATGACTGCCGTGAGAGCTATCAATATTCTTTTCAGTTTATAATTCATTCGATGCTACCTCCTGGTTGGAAATTGCAATTTCAAGGTTGCCGTTGCGGCAGCGAAGCTCGTCAATCATCGCTTTTTCGCTGGTATCCGGCTTCAGCGTGATATTGTATTTCAGTTTATAAAGGCTGCCCATGTTCGCCGTCTTAATGCTTTCGCATTCATAGGCCGTGGTGTATTTATCAAATACTTCGTTGAAGATTTCGGAATAATCCAAATCCTCGGGAATGGTGATTCTCAGCAGCTTCTCTTTGCTGTCCTTCTTAGCAAGCACAACTTTGTTGCAGATAATCATCACAATGCCCATCACCAGCGCATAGAGAACAGCGTATGCCAGATAACCCATACCGCTGATTAAGCCGGCGCCCATCGCGAGGAAGATGGAGGCAATGTCCTTACCATTGCCGGGTGCCGAGCGAAAACGCACTAAGCTGAACGCACCCGCTACCGCTACACCGGCGCCGACGTTACCGTTGACCATCATAATCACAACGCAAACGACGGCCGGGAGTAAACCCATCGTGATTAAAAAGCTTTTACTTGCCTTTGTTTTATAGCTGCACGCCCAGGAAAGGAACGCGCCGATGCCGAGCGAAGCCGCCAGGCAGATGATAAAGTTGACGACGGAAATCGTTGTTTCCGATGTGGATGTGAAAATACTTGAAAATAACGTGCTAAGCATATACTTTTCCTCCTGCTTTGTTCCTTTCCATTGCCAGATACGCTCTGCCGTATTTTGAAAAGGATGTTTTATAAATGTTGTTTTGACTTAATATTTCACAGAACCAAAGGGGGATAGCACCCGCGCATTTGACTTCCATTAATACTTCGTTTCTGCCGAGAATCGGCGAGCCGTAAACGCCTTTGTTAAGCTGTAAATCGTAATCGCGCCACAGGATGTTTCTATCAAACGTAATGCGGAACTCATCGTCTTCCTTGCTGTAAAACGCTTCGCGGTCGTAAGAGATGAACACCGCGGGCTTCAGCGTTTGATAGCGCCTGAGGAAGAATTCAATTTCGCGTTTAATCTGCGAATCGGCAATGCCGTTTTGGTGCATTCCCAGCAGCTGCATCGCGCTCGGCTCGTTGGTCTGAATGCGGCGCTTGTAAACAACGCCGTCGTACTTCTTCTTGATTTCGGCGAACACCGGCGAGCCCGGTTTTGTTACACCGTAAGAACGCAATCTCAATTTCTCTTTGTAAAGCGGACCCTCCAGCGAGCGCCGGATCAGCAGACTGTCCGGTGTGTCGTAGTAGATGTTACAAATCGTGCTTCTGCCGTATTCGTCCGGCTTGATATATTCTTCACAGGCGTTCAGGATTTTCTCCATCTGCTCCTGCGTGATTAAATATTTGATTTCATAGCGTTTGAAGTTGGTAGTGAGTTTCATATTTCCCGCCTCCTTGGTTCCTATCATACCCGCGAAACTTAAACGAAAATTAAACCTTGGCAAAAAAATAAAAAATCTCCGAATTTATTTTCGGAGATTTCTTGATACGGTAATTACATTAATTTCGGGGTGGTTAAAGAGGCGGAAGGGGAATTCGGCGTTGCCGAGTCCGCGGCTGACAATCAGCTTCGGTCTGTCGCCGAAGGCGCCTCTGGCGTATTTCGGGCGAATCCCCTGACCGGGTGAAAAAACAGGACCGAAGAAGGGAAGAATGAACTGACCGCCGTGGGCATGACCGGAAAGCTGCAGGTCAAAATCGTACTGCGAATAATTGTTTTCCTTGACTGCTTCAAAGTTTTCGGGATAGTGTGAAAGGACGATTTTGTAGCCGCCGTGATGCGTCAGTTCCTCAAAGTACGGCTGCATGTCCTGATACTGAAAGGTACCGTTTTTGCGTGCCTTGTAATCGTCAAAATCTGCCTGATTTTCATCAAGCCCGAGTACGGTGAGCAGGTTATCTTTTACCGTTACTTCCGTTATCTCATTTCTCAGCACGGTGAAGCCGATTTCTTTGAGTTCTTCCATCAATGTTTCAAAATTTGCGAGCCGCCGTTCGTGATTGCCGGTGATGTAAATGACGGGTGCAATCTGCAGCAGCTCCTTGCCGTAATCCAGCATTTTTTCTTTATTTTTTTCTTTATCATTGATATAGTCGCCGGTAATGACGATGACATCCGGCTGCAGCTCATAGACCTTTTGCAGCACCTTCTGAAACGGTCTGGAATGCAGGTCGCTGAGCTGAACGATTTTCAGCCTGCTGCGGATATGGTCGGTTTTAATCACATAGCGTGTGATATCAATGATGTTGTTTTGAAGATATAAAAACACGGCAAGCAGTATCACCAGTGCAATGATGACGGCATAAATCATAGTCTCACCTCACATCAATATTAATTTATTTAAAAAAAATAGTCAATAATAAAAAGGGTAATTTTAAAAAATAGCGTATATATACTATGTAATCGATATTTTCTGTCGAAAAGGAGGTAATAGCATGACAATTCGTGAAATGTATGAAGAAAAGGAAAAGAAATTATTATCTCCCAAAGCGCGCCTTGCGGTTGATACTGTCGGACGAACGGTGCCGGAAGCACCCGACGAGGTGCGCACCTGCTTTCAGCGTGACAGAGACAGGATTATTCACTGCGAATCCTTTCGCCGGCTCAAGCACAAAACACAGGTGTTCCTTGCGCCGTCGGGCGACCATTACCGTACAAGATTAACGCATACGCTCGAGGTAGCGCAGATTGCCCGCACGATTGCGCGTGCGCTGGAACTGAACGAGGATTTAACGGAGGCGATTGCGCTCGGTCACGACCTCGGTCACACGCCTTTCGGTCACGCCGGCGAGCGTGCGCTTGACAGCCTGTGTCCCGATGGCTTTAAGCATTTTGAACAGAGTGTGCGTGTGGTGGACAGGCTGGAGAAAAACGGCAGGGGTCTGAACCTTAGCGATGAGGTGAAAAACGGCATTCTCTGCCATACGAGCGGAGAGGAGGCTTATACACTGGAGGGCAGGATTATCCGCATTGCCGATAAAATTGCCTACATCAACCACGATATTGATGATGCCGAAAGAGCCGGTGTGCTGACGGAGGAGGATATTCCGCTTGAGCTGCGGATGAAGCTCGGTATGAGCAAGAGTCGCCGCATTAATAATATGGTTAAAAATGTGATTGAAAACAGCAATGACACAATTCAGATGAGTGAGGATATGTGGCAGCTGTTTATGGAGCTCCACGATTTTATGTTTGTGGCGGTGTATAAAAATCCCGTCTGCAAGAGTGAGGAGTCCAAAGCGATTGCAATGATTGAGCGGCTCTATGAGTATTATACCAAGAATCCGGAGGCAATGCCTGCGGAATATGTAACGATTGCCGAGGAGGAGGGCGCCGAGCGTGCCGTCTGTGATTATATTGCCGGCATGACGGATAACTATTCCGTCAAAAAATTTCATCAGCTTTTCGTTCCGTCCTCATGGACTGAATAAATGATGTATTTCTTGTTAAGGAGGTGAGACTATGCCGCTTGCGGATAACTTTTTGCAGGAACTGAAAATGAAAACGGATATTGAGGACGTAGTCTCTACCTACGTTACGCTGAAAAAACGCGGGAATACTTATGTCGGGCTCTGTCCGTTCCATAATGAAAAAACGCCGTCCTTCTGTGTGAATATTGACACGCAGCTGTATTATTGCTTTGGCTGCCACAAGGGCGGAAACGTCATAACCTTTATAAAAGAATACGAAAACATGACGGGCGGCGAGGCAGTCAGATATCTTGCCGGCCGCGCAGGGATCGAGCTTCCGGAGCGGTCTTTTGAAAAGAACGACAAGAAGGAACAGCTAAAGAACACGCTGTACGACATAAACAAGGATGCGGCCATCTTCTACGTGAACCTTCTTAATTCAAACGACGGAAAGGCCGGCCGCGAGTACTTCGCGCAAAGAGGCTTGACCGAAAAGACCATAGTTCACTACGGGCTTGGCTTTGCGGATGCAAAGGGAGATTCCCTGTACCGATACCTAAAGGACAAAGGCTACGAGGACGATAT
This sequence comes from uncultured Clostridia bacterium, assembly GCA_937915775.1. GTDB lineage: Bacteria > Bacillota > Clostridia > Oscillospirales > Acutalibacteraceae > Eubacterium_R. The sequence goes on from CALGGQ010000213.1 coordinate 4,656, forward strand.
GCTCGACAAGAGCGGACTCATCGTCATAGACGAAAAACACGGACCGCATGACCGTTTCTGGAACAGAGTCATGTTCCCCATCCTCAACGAAAGAGGTAAGGTCTTGGGCTTTGGCGGAAGAGTGATGGGCAAGGGAGAACCAAAGTACCTAAACTCCCCGGAAACCTTTATTTTCAACAAAAGTAACACCTTCTACGGCATAAAGGATGCGCGCAAGAGCAGAAA